>CALNCD010000149.1 GCA_937874965.1 uncultured Erysipelotrichaceae bacterium
CAGAAGGACTTTGATGACGAGAACCAGAACCAGAAGGATCATTGCCTTACCGGCAGCAATCATTGAAGCTCTGACCTTTAAATCAGCAACAAAGGTGAAAAAATGTTCAATTGAAAAGAGCGTAGTGTTGTTGAAAACGGGAATATTCGCGGTATTGCTGCCGATAATCAGATTAATTGAATACAAGCCGCTCATCACCAGGATACCACTCAGCAAACCGCTCATTTTCAGTTTAACATGGAGAAGTCCTGTACAGATACCTGCTAGAGCTCCAGCAATCATCGCGCCGGCTAAAGCCAAGAAGGGTTGATTTGTATTGACCAGCAAAACAGAAGAGACGACACCGCCCAAAGGGACGGTGCCATCGACACTTAGATCTGCGAAATCAAGAATCTTGTAGGAAATCATCACGCCCATGGCGAGAATGGCATACAGGAATCCTTGAGTAAGTATTTCAAGTAGAAAGTTCATGATTAATCTGCAATCGTTGCGCGATCCACTACAGACTGAGGTAACGTGATCTTGAGTGCATCGGCGACTTTCTTATTGATAAGCAACGATGTTGCCCCTTGGGTGACGACAGGCATTTCCGATACATTCGCCCCGTCTTTCACAATCTTGACAATCATGCTTCCAGCTTCCTTGCCCATTCCTTCATAGCTCAGACTATCGGAGGCCAGCAAACCTTGGGACATCTGGCTATCTTCTGCTGCAAAGACAGGGATACCGGCTGTATTTGCCTGATTTACGAGGGTCGCAGTTGCACTGACTATCTTATTATCAGTGATGATATAGATCGCATTAGTCTGGCTTGCAATCTGTTGAGCAGCCGTCGCGATTTCACTGTCCTGTGCAATTCCTTTATCAATGACTTCCAATCCGATGGTCTTACCGATTTCCTTGGCTTGATCTACCTGAATCTTGCCGTTTACTTCAGAGAGTGTATACAGCATGCCGACCTTGGTTGCATTAGGCAGAATTTCCTTGATCAGTTTCATCTGGGTTTCAATCGGTGCAGCATCGGAAACTCCGCTTACGTTTGTATTCGGCTTGGCATTGGATTCAATGATTCCAGCTTCAACACCGTCTGTAACGGCAGCAAAGATAACCGGAATTGATCCGCCCTTTGTTGCGGCATAGACCGCCTGAGCACTCGGAGTGGCTACTGCATAGATCAGATCGACTCCCTGATTGACGAAGTCTTTCGCAATTGTTTGTGCTGAAGTCGCATCTTCATTCGCGTTCTTGACAATGATTTCAACATTGTCTTCACCTAAAGCGCTCTTGACTTCATCAGACATGCCTTTGACTGCTGAGTCCAAAGCCGGATGCGTCATCCAGGTTAAGACACCAATTGTTTTCTTTTTTGAGGTACTGCTTGCGCAACCGCCCAAAATCAGGGCCACTAAGACCAATAACACCATACACTTTTTCATCATCATTCTCCTTTGATTGATTTGATAAGGTAAAGAAAAAAGCCATGAAATCTACATGGCTTAACGTTGTATTCACGAACCATTGTAGATTTACCAATTAAAAACGGCTAATATCTACAAGGACATTATCCGTATTAACTAAAGTAAAAGTAGAAATAGTTCTTTAAGTGAGAATCTATCGGTTTAATTAACTGTTTCATGGCTCTCACCTTTACCTTTCCTCAATACAATAGCATACTTGAAACAAGGATGCAAGAGATTTTACATAAATAATGTAAATAGTTTACATTATTCTGAAACCAGTTACATCACAATTGCTGCTAACTGGGAAAGAGTATCAATTTCATAGTCTGCATAGACTAACCGTTGGTGGCTGAGATGTTTGGGATTGAACCAGCAGGCTTGAATCCCTGCATTTTTAGCTCCTTCAATGTCAGCCAGAGGGTTATCGCCGATCATCAGCGTCGTTTCTGGATCAAATCCAGGAATTGAGGCAAACATGGTCGTGAAGAATAATCGGTCTGGTTTATGGAATCCCATTTCCTCCGAAATAAACAGATAGGAGAAATAGTGATCCATGCGGGTGTTTGCCAAGCGCTGGTACTGTGTTGTCCGGCTGCCATTGGTTCCGGCATAGATCCGGTGAGTCGGATAGAGGGATTCTAAAAGTTCCGATGCCCCTTGGATGACATCCGTGCCTTGGTTGAGCTGTTTTCGATAGGCATTCTCTGCTGCGGTTCCATCAACGCTCACTCCGAGTTGTTCAAAGGTCAGTGAGAAACGGGTGTTCAAGACGGTCTCCCGATCAATCTGATCCAGTTCGAGTTGACGCCATAGATCAAGGTTAACATTGTTGTAGCGCTCAATGGTTTGCGGTGTATATGGAACATGATAAAACGTGAAGATTTCCTTAAGGGCTTTCCATTGGGTCGCCTGAAAGTCAAGCAGC
>CALNCD010000150.1 GCA_937874965.1 uncultured Erysipelotrichaceae bacterium
AGGTGATGGGGAATCATCAGTCCATTACTGTGGGTGCTTCTCAATCTCATTTGCAGCTCAATACGATGATGCCCTTGATTCTTTACAATCATTGGCAATCGCTGCGCCTGCTGGCAGATGGACTTGAGAGTTTCAATAGCCGTTGTCTGAGGGGGGTATCCTATCTTCAGCCGATCAATCAAACCAAGATTGAATCATCCTTGATGAGTGCCACATTTCTTAATCCGTTGTTCGGCTATGATCGGGTTGCCCAGTGGGTCAAGAAGGCGGATGAGCAGAACGTCAGCATCCAGCATGTTCTTCTCGAGGAGAAGGTATTGAGTGAAGAAAGAATCCGGGAACTGTTCGATTATCAGGAAATGACCCATCCAACGCTTCGTAAGCGCAATAAATAACAGGAGGACGTATGAAACGAATTTTTGATCTGGAATACCAGGATTTTATGACTCTGAAAAGTGCTGAACTTATCGAGACCATCAAGCATTCTGAAGGGCGGACAGTCATGAGTGAGACTGTGATCAGCTTGATGTCATTAAGTGAGGGAATTTCGAATCCTGAATTGGCAAAGGCTTTCGGAGCCGATTTGATTACCTTGAATACTTTCAATATGGAAAAACCGTTTATCTTCGGATACGATGACCGGATGATAAAGAGCTATGGCAGTGTGGATACCTACGCTGAGGCGATTATTGAACGCATCGCAGGGAATCAGAAGAATCCGGATTACATCCGTGATTTCAAAGCGATGGTCGGCCGTTTCCTTGGCGTTAATCTGGAGCCGATCTATAAAGGGCAGACATATCCGGAAGGGTTGAAGCTTACCCGTGCCAATCTGGAACGTTTCCGTGATTTCGGCTTTGACTATCTGATGATTACCGCAAATCCCAATACGGGTGTGGATAGCGATGATATTATCCAAGGTGTCCAACTCGCCCGAGAGGTGCTGGGAGAGAATGTCTTTATTATTGCCGGCAAGATGCATGGCGCCAGCACAGGAAACATTTATGATGAATCGTCCTTGCAGAGTTTTATGGAGGCCGGTGCGGATTGTATCCTGTTGCCTGCGCCAGGAACGGTACCTGCCATGAATCAGGCTTTGGCTGAGCGGATGATTGAGCTGGTCCATGCGCATGGGAAACTGGCCATGACGACGATCGGAACCTCTCAGGAAAGCTCTGATGAAGCGACCATCCAATCCATAGCCTTGATGGCTAAGATGGCGGGGGCAGATATCCAGCATATCGGGGATGCTGGATTTATGGGAATTGCCCTGCCTGAGAATATCATGACCTTATCCAGAACAATTCGCGGTAAGCGTCATACTTACCGGCAGATAGCACGTTCTTCCCGTCGTTGATTAGGATGTTGAGATTGATGTAATTCAATCTCTTTTTTTTGGAATTTTGTCAATCTGTAAGGCTGTGGTATAATTTAAGTACTTACGATAGAGTTGTGGGCAGGATGAATACAGATCGTATTCATTTTTGCTGGCATGCTGTTCCATTGAATCAAGGAGTGATAAAATGATTGAATTTAAGAGAGTGTCAAAGACGTATGGGTCGAAAACAGCCCTTAAGAATATTAATCTTGTGATTAATGACGGTGAGTTTGTCTGCCTGATCGGAACGTCAGGAAGCGGTAAAACAACATGTATGCGGATGATCAACCGGATGATCAAGCAAAGTGAGGGTGACATCATGATTGATGGTCAGAACATCAAGGATGTCAATGAAGTGGTGCTGCGCCGTTCGATCGGCTATGTCATCCAGCAGATCGGCCTGATGCCCCATATGACCTTGTATGAGAATATTACAATGGTATGTAAACTGCTGAAGTGGCCGGAGAAAAAAATGCGTGAAACAGCTGAAGGCTTGATGAAGCGTGTTGATCTTCCGCTCGAGTTGCTGGAAAGCTATCCTTCCGAACTGAGCGGAGGTATGCAGCAACGGGTCGGTGTTATCCGGGCATTGGCTGCCGATCAGCAGATTGTACTGATGGATGAGCCTTTCGGTGCTTTGGATCCGATTACGCGGGAATCGTTGCAGCAATTGATCAAACAGATTCAGCAGGATATGAAGAAAACCGTGGTCTTTGTTACCCATGATATGGACGAGGCCCTCGCTTTGGCTGATAAAATTGTGGTGATGGATAAAGGGGAGATTATTCAGATGGGAACTCCGAAAGAAATCATTACTGCTCCAGCAAATGATTTTGTCCGTAACCTGGTGGGTGAAGAACGACTGAATCAGGCCATCTTTGAATATGAGAGTGTTGAAAAGATCATGAAGACACCGATCAGTATTTCAATTGAAGCCAGTGTTCCTCGTGCTGCAGCAATGATGAGCCGTACGCGTGTCGATGATATGCTGGTGGTTGACCAGCAGC
>CALNCD010000151.1 GCA_937874965.1 uncultured Erysipelotrichaceae bacterium
GGTGCCGTTAGGCATTGAACTCGGGTTGGATGTTGAATCGCGCTTCATTGAAATTGGCAGGCGTGTCATTGATCGCTATCCCTTTGACCAGGTCATCGGTTCGGCTCATACGATGGGCGGGCATCCGATTGCTTATAAGGCCAATGTGGAAGGATTAAGCAAGTCTGAATACTATCCGATCTATCTTGGCTATGTGGTTGATCTTCTGAAGGCAAATCCGTACATTGATACGTTTGCGCACATTGACTATCCAAGCCGTTATACGAAATATGAAAATAACCCGGTTTTCTATCAGGAGTTTCCTTCTGAATTTGATGCTGTATTGAAAACATTGATTGAGCTGGATATTGCGTTGGAGATCAATCAGCGCCGTTTGGCGATTCCGGAATTCTATGCTGCTTTGAACAGTGTCGTGGCTCGCTATCAGCAGCTTGGAGGCCGCTATGTGACGATAGCAGGGGATAACCACATTGTAGACACGATTGGCCATGATTTTGAGAAGGCCTGGGAAATGGCCGTGGGCAATAAGCTGACTCCGGTATACTTCAAGGATCGTGTGAGGATCATTGATTCAGAAGAGGAACCGGCGAAGTAAGGTTCGTTTGAGAAAGCGGCGGATTCTGCTCAAGGTTTCTTCCTCTCATCCGCAGAGTTGGAAATTATGGGTGATGGGGTTTTCGGGAAAGTGAAAATAAATTAAAAAAACGCTTGTATTCAGGGCGTTTTTTATTATATAATAATCAAGCCCACGCGTAGACGTGCGAGGTTGCCGGCACACCGAAAGGCGTTGTCATGGTCGGTGAGAAGCCGGGTAATTCGCATCGAGCGAGTTTGTCAGAAGACAAGCGGAAATTAAAGGAGGATATTCCATGGCGAAGAATAGTATTAGAATTCGTTTAAAAGCCTATGAACATCGTACAATCGACAGTGCATCTGAAAAGATCGTCGAAGCAGCGAATGCTCATGGTGCAAAAAAGGTTATTGGTCCAGTGCCATTGCCGACAGAAAAGCAGGTTGTTACGGTGCTGCGTGCTGTCCATAAGTACAAAGATTCCCGCGAACAGTTTGAACAGAGAACACATAAGCGTTTAATTGAGATTGTCGGTCCTAGTGCTGAAACTATCGATGCACTTAGCCGTTTGGAGTTGCCAAGCGGAGTCGACATCGAGATTAAGCTTTAGGTAGAAGGAGAACATCATGAAAGGATTATTAGGTCGTAAATTAGGGATGACTCAGGTCTTCACGACAGATGGAACATTGATTCCTGTCACTGTTGTTGAAGTTAGCCCAAATGTTGTCTTGCAAAAGAAAACAGTTGAGACAGACGGATACGAAGCGTTGCAGCTTGGTATTGAGGATGTCAAAGAGTCACGTGCCAACAAGGCTGTAATCGGACATGCCGCTAAAGCAAATACATCTGCTAAGAAATATGTTCGTGAAATCGCTGGGAATGAAATGCTGACATTCGAAGTCGGCCAGGAAATCAAAGCGGATCTGTTTACCGTAGGAGAAATGGTTGATGTTACTGGTACATCAAAGGGTCATGGTTTTACCGGATCCATCAAACGTCATAACCATAAGCTTGGACCAGCATCTCACGGGTCTGGGCATCATCGTCATAGAGGATCACTTGCTACAATCGGTCGTAATAACGGCGTAATTGACAAGGGAACGAAAATGGCGGGGCAGTATGGTGTTGATACAACAACAAACCAGAACTTAGAAATTATTAAAGTTGATGCAGAAAAGAATTATGTATTGATCAAGGGAAATGTACCAGGGCCTAAAAAAGGACTTGTGGTCATTAAGTCTACGGTGAAGAGGGTTGCTTCTAAGCCTGGCGTTGAGTTGGTTGATTACTCTGCTGCAACAAAGGAGAGTGAATAGTCCTGGCTACAGTTAAAGTTTTAAATCTTGAAGGCAAAGAGTTGAGAGATCTTGAACTTGCCGAAGCTGTGTTCGGAATTGAGCCGAACAATCAAGCGCTGTTTGATGCAGTGCAGCTGCAAAGAGCGGCAATTCGCCAAGGAACGCATGATACGAAAAATCGTCGTGAAGTTCGTGGCGGCGGTCGCAAGCCTTGGAGACAAAAGGGAACAGGACGGGCTCGTCAGGGTTCCATTCGTTCACCGCAATGGCGTGGCGGCGGAATTGTCTTCGGACCTACACCACGTTCATACTCCTTCCGTTTGAATCGCAAAGTCAGACGTTTGGCACTTCGTTCAGCATTGTCCCAGAAAGTATTGGATACGAATCTGGTCGTGCTTGAAAACTTAGTGGTCAGTGAACCTAAAACCAAAGTGTTTGCTTCAATTATGCAGACATTGAAACTTGAAAATAAAACATTATTTGTTGTTGCTGGTGAAGAGGATGTTGAAAATGCAT
>CALNCD010000152.1 GCA_937874965.1 uncultured Erysipelotrichaceae bacterium
GGGTGGCATGAATGCCTTAGATGAGGAACTTGAAGGGGCGTGTGATCTGGAATTAGTCGAAGGCGATTCTCCTATGATCGCAATCCGTGTGATTGATGATTCTGAGATCTGCCAGATCATTCTCAAAACGATTTTAATTCAGTTGAAAACAATTGAAGAAGTGTATAGTCAGTATCTAACAATACGTGAAATGGAGGTTTAACTCATGAAGTTTACATTGAATATCCAATTATTTGCTTCTAAGAAGGGGGTCGGTTCTACAAAGAACGGACGTGATTCCCATTCGAAGCGTTTGGGTGCTAAGTTATCAGATGGTCAATTTGCATCTGCGGGTTCAATCATCTTCCGTCAGCGCGGAACCAAGATTCATCCTGGTTTGAATGTCGGACGGGGTGGCGATGACACGCTGTTTGCAATGATTGATGGAATTGTGAAATTTGAACGTCTCGGACGTGATAAAAAGCAGGTTTCAGTTTATCCAGCTGCATAATTAAAATCCCCTCCGGGGATTTTTTGTTGTGAAAGGAGTACGGCGATGTTTGTCGATAAGGTAAAAATTAAAATAAAAGCAGGGGATGGCGGGAATGGAATTGTGGCGTATCGCCGGGAGAAGTATGTCCCATTGGGAGGCCCGTATGGCGGCGATGGCGGCGATGGCGGTGATATTGTTTTTCAGGTGGATACCCACAAGTCAACCCTGCTTGATCTGCGTTATAATAAGCTCTTGAAGGCAGAGAGCGGTTTTAACGGCAAGACAAAGAAGATGCATGGCGCACGTGGTGCGGATGTCGTGGTGCGGGTACCGGTTGGAACAACCATCAAGGATGCAGCGTCGGGGCAGGTCCTTGCCGACTTGGTGTACCCTGATCAGCGTGTCGTTATCGCACAAGGCGGCAAGGGAGGACGGGGAAATTATCATTTCGCTACGCCTCGCAACTCTGCTCCGAATTTTGCGGAAAACGGAGAAATCGGTGAGAGCCGGGAAATTCAGCTGGAATTGCGATTGCTGGCTGATGCGGGTCTGGTCGGCTTCCCTTCAGTAGGAAAATCAACGTTTATCTCTGTTGTCAGTGCAGCTCGCCCTGAAATAGGCGACTATCCTTTCACAACTCTGGTACCAAATCTGGGTGTGGTGAAAGTAAATGACGGGCGCTCTTTCGTGTTGGCTGATTTACCTGGCTTGATTGAAAATGCACACCTCGGCAAGGGCCTTGGGATTCAGTTCCTGAAGCACATTGAACGATGCCGGGTCTTGATTCACTTGATTGACATGTCGGGCAGTGAAGGCCGTGATCCGATTGATGATTATAAGATTATCAATCATGAATTGGTTTCGTACAAGCATGATTTAATCAAGCGTCCGCAGTTTGTTGTTGCGAATAAAATGGATCTGGAAGGGTCGCGTGAGAATCTTGTTCGATTCAAGCAAGCCTATCCTGATCTGGTGGTCTACGAGTGTATCACATTGATTGCTGAAGGCTTGGATCCTGTCCTGTATGCGGTCATGGATCAGCTGGATCAGATGCCTCAGGATATGTTTGTTGAAGCGGAAGTCAGCGAAGTAACATTCACTTACGAAAACCCAGCCGACCAGTTTTCAATTGAACGAATCAATGAGAATACCTGGCGTATTTCTGGAGACCTTCTGGAACGCAAGTTCCGTCAGATCAACATGGATTCAGAAGAGTCGGTTCTGCGCTTCGGTCATACCCTTCGTAAAATCGGCGTGGATGAAGCGTTGCGGGATGCCGGAGTACAAGACGGTGATATCGTCATTCTGATGAACATCCAGTTTGTCTTTGCGGAAAATGTTCAGGAAATCTAACAATCTTCGGATTGTTTTTTTCTGAATTTATGCTGAGGGTCATGGTATAATGGAGAAGGTGATAAACGTATGATTTCATTTATTAGAGGAATAGTGGTTGCATTCGGCGCAGATTATATTGTCCTGGATAACGGCGGCATTGGTTATCGGATGACCTTTATGCAAGCTGCTGCGGTTTCAATCGGCCAAGAGGTGACACTTTATACTCATATGCATATCCGCGAGGATGACTTGAGTCTTTTCGCGTTCGTCAATCCTTTGGACTTGGAAATTTTCAAGCAGCTGATCAATGTGAAAGGGCTCGGCCCAAAGACGGCGATTACGATGCTCGGAAGCAATAATGGCCAGCGGATTCTGACTGCGATTGAAGAACAGGATGTAGCTTACTTGAAGTCGTTGCCTGGAATTGGCGCGAAAACGGCTTCCCAGATGGTTCTTGATTTAAAAGGGAAATTAGTCACGACAGCTGCAGGTTCCAAAGCAGGGACAAATCCGGCTGTGATTGAGGCAGTGGATGCTCTGAAAGATCTCGGGTTCAAGAACGCGGAATTGACGTGGATTGAAAAAGAACTGAATCAGATGGCGCCTGAGTCATCGGTTCAAGCAATGATTAAGCATGGTCTGCAGTTGTTGCAGACACGAAAAGGGGGTCAATGATGGAACGGGGGATGGCTTCAGAAATACTGGAGGATGAGTATGAAGAGTCAATTCGTCCCTCTCGGCTCAGTGAGTATATCGGCCAAGAGAGTCTGAAACAGAACCTTAAAGTCTTTATACAGGCGGCGCTAAGTCGCAACGAAGCGTTGGATCATCTTCTTCTGTATGGGCCACCTGGTCTTGGGAAGACAACGCTGGCGTATATTCTCTCGCATGAAATGAACACCAATATTAAAGTTGCTAGTGGTCCGAGTATCGAGCGTACCGGTGATCTGGCTGCTATTCTTTCATCGTTGGAGGCCGGGGATGTCCTGTTTATTGATGAGATTCACCGGATTCCGAAAATAGTCGAGGAAGTGCTTTATCCGGCAATGGAAGATTACTGTCTGGATCTCGTTGTCGGAAAGGATTCAACCAGCCGATCGATTCGGATCGACTTGCCTCCATTCACGTTGGTGGGGGCGACGACTCGTGCAGGCGATCTGAGTGCGCCGCTCCGTGATCGGTTCGGCATTATTTCCAAATTAGAGTATTACACCAGTGATCAGCTGGAAACAATCGTGGAGCGTACGTCCCGTGTTATGAGTACACCCATCGACCCTGATGCCTTGGCGGAAATCGCAAAGCGTTCGCGAGGTACACCCCGTATTGCCAATCGGCTGTTCAGAAGAGTCCGGGATTTTGCCCAGGTACTCAATGATAATGTGATTTCACTGGATATTACCCAGCATGCACTTGATCGCTTAAAAGTGGATTCTCTTGGATTGGATGATGTGGATATCCGTTATCTTCGTGGAATTATTGAACGGTTCAAAGGGGGTCCGGTGGGTCTTGAAGCCATCGCCAGCTCTATTTCTGAAGAATCAATGACTCTGGAAGATGTCTATGAACCCTATCTGTTGCAGCTTGGCTTTATCAATCGGACTCCACGAGGACGAGTGGTTACTGAAAAAGCCTATAAGCATCTTGGTATTAATCACAATGAAGGTTTATTCGAGGATGAGTAGTCAAATCCACCCTCGTAGACTTGTTAAAGCCCTTCCTGATCCAGAGGAAGGGCTTTTCTTTGTGTTTGCTTCAGAAGACCTGTTTTATGGCTTGGATAGCCTTGAGTATTGTTTCCCGCTGCCCAAAGGCCGAGAGCCTGAAATAGCCTTCTCCAGAGGGTCCGAACCCCGATCCCGGTGTGCCGACGACATGCGCTTTATCAAGCAGATAATCAAAGGTTTCCCAGGAGTTCATACCCTCAGGGTTTTTCATCCAGATATAGGGTCCGTTGTCACCTCCATAGGCTTCCAGATGGATCGATGCTAATCCGTCTTTGATCAGTCTGGCATTGTCGAGGTAGAAATCAATGGCCTCCTGTGTTTCGCGCTGTCCTTGCTCGCTGTAGACAGCCTCACCAGCCTGCTGAATAATGTAGGGTGCCCCATTGTATTTTGATCCCTGACGGCGGATCCAGAGGTCAAGCAAGGAAGTGCCGTCCAAAATCAATGCCCTGGGAATAACGCAGTAACCAAGACGAAGTCCGGTAAAGCCTGCTGCTTTTGAAAAACTCCGAAGTTCAATTGCACATGTCTTTGCCCCTTCACACTCATAGATACTGTGGGGAAGGGAGGGGTCTTTGATAAAACGCTCATATGCTGCGTCAAAGATGATGACAGCCTTTGTCGCATTTGCGTAATTGACCCACTCCTGCAATTCCGCCTTGGTAATTGTTGCGCCAGTCGGGTTATTTGGGTAGCACAGGTAGATCAAGTCGACCTGTGCTGCCGGCAATGCCGGCACAAAGTGATTGGAACTGTTCATCGGCAGATAGACGAGATCATGCCAGCGTCCAAGCGCTGCATCATAGTTTTTGAGCCGCCCGGCCATGACGTTGGAATCAATATAGACCGGATAAACAGGATCACCGACGGCGATAACCGCATCTGCAGAAAACAGTTCCTGAATGTTTGCGGCATCACTTTTTGCACCATCCGAAATGATGATTTCTTCCGGTTCAATAACAACGCCGCGCTTTTTGAAATCCTGGTCAGCAATTGTCTGTTTCAGAAAATCATAGCCGACTTCCGGGGCATATCCTCGAAAAGATTCAATAAGACGTTGCTGATCGACGGCTTCATGAAGCCGAGTGACAACTGTTTTAGAGAGCGGCAGGGTCACATCCCCGATTCCAAGACGGAGAACTTCAATGGATGGGTGCTGATTCTGATAGGCTTTCACGCGTCGTGCGATTTCACTGAACAGATACGAAGCTGGCAGATTCTTGAAATTTGCGTTAATATGCGCCATTGTATTCTCCTTCTAATTCCCCGGTAAAGACTGTTGTTGCCGGTCCGCTCATCCTGATATGCCGGGTTATCGGATCGAGGGCAATACTGAGAGAACCCCCTTTGAGATGAACCGTTACATGATGATCCACTTTGCCAAGTGTATTGGCGATATAGGCACTGGCGCAAGCTCCGGTTCCGCAAGCCAATGTTTCGCCAGAACCTCTTTCCCAGACGCGCATCGTGATGTTCTGACGATCCAGTACAGTTATGAATTCCGTATTGATACTTTCCGGAAAGAGAGGATGATTCTCAAAAAGCGGACCTATATGGGCGAGATCCAGGGTGTCAATCGTATCCGCAAAAATGACGCAATGGGGGTTTCCCATACTTACGAATGAACAACGGTACGTTCTGCCCTCAAGAGTAAGCTCATAATCAAGGGGTTCAATATTGATTGCCAGGGGAATTTGCAGGGGGTCAATAATCGGTATTCCCATATCCACCGTTGCGCCAAGCACGCGTCCTTCTTTGAAATCGAGGGTGACGTTTCGAAGGCCGCTGAGGGTTTCAATCATCAATGATGTACTGGTGCTGAGATGCTGATCATGGATGAACTTTGAAAAACAGCGGATTCCGTTCCCGCACATTTTACCTTGAGAACCGTCGCTGTTATACATGACCATCTTGAAATCAGCCTGATCAGAGGGCTCGACCAGAATTAGCCCATCTGAACCAATGCCGAAATGGCGATCGGACAGACGTTTGGCGAGTGCACCCGGATTCTTGATCTGCTGGCTTAGATTGTTGATATAGATATAATCATTGCCGATGCCTTCCATTTTCGTGAATTTCATAGCGTCCTCCTTCATAGAAAGTATTCTACAAGAGATTCATGAAA
Organism: uncultured Erysipelotrichaceae bacterium; assembly: GCA_937874965.1. Classification (GTDB taxonomy): domain Bacteria; phylum Bacillota_I; class Bacilli_A; order Erysipelotrichales; family Erysipelotrichaceae; genus CALNCD01. The sequence goes on from CALNCD010000152.1 coordinate 5,657, forward strand.
ATGTAAAATAGTTTCTGAAAAATATTGACATTCCTTTCAATGGGTGGTAGATTAAGAAAAAAGAAGAGTCAACACTGAAAGAGGCCGCGATCGACAAATAGCATTTGCGAGGTGTCATCGCCGAAACATCACTTGTGATGTTGGGGCTGTATTGAATAGATACAGCACTGTCAGACCGGATTGCCCAATCCGGATCTGGAGCACTTTCCCTGTTGCGGGCAGAAGGTAGTCCTAAGCGGAACTATGGGCCTTTTGCTCATAGTTTTTTTTGCGAGGAGGCACTATGTTACTGCACGGAACACAACAGGAAAGCTCAGAAGGATTAATGATTGGCAATCTATCCTGCCAGGGATTGAAGCATCGCTATGGGACACCGCTGATTATCTATGATCAGGCGTTGATTGAATCACAAGCGGCCTTGTTTATCCAGAAGTTCACATCCAGAACCATTCAAGGGGAAATTGCCTATGCTTCCAAAGCCTTCAGTGCTGTCGGTTTGCTGTCATTGATGAGAACATTGGGTCTTAGCGTTGATGTCTCGTCATCAGGGGAGTTATATACGGCTGTCCTGGCTGGTTTCAGCGGTGATAAAATCTATTATCACGGAAACAACAAGCTGCCGGAAGAACTCGACTATGCACTGGATCAGGGAGTTTCAACCTTCATCATTGATCACCGCCAGGAAGTGAATCTGCTGGCAGCACGATTGGAACAGCGTAAGCAAAGAGTCAATGTCTATCTGCGGATTAATCCAGGAATTGAGGCTCATACGCATGAGTACATCAAAACTGCTAAGCATGATTCAAAATTCGGAGAATCAATTTTCACAGAAGATATCTATTCAATTATTGAAGAAATCCTCGGATGCAGATGGCTGGATTTGCAGGGATTCCACAGCCATATCGGGTCCCAGATTTTTGCGGAATCTTCATTCTTCAAGGCAGCCGCAGAAGTTCTTGATTTCTACGTCGATGTTCAAAAACGTTTCAGCTGTACATTGCCATCAATGGATCTAGGCGGCGGTTTCGGGGTTTACTATACCGATGGGGATGTTCCGATTCAGCTGGAATCGTTCCTGGGGAATTTAATGGCATATCTTGAAACTGAGATTAAGAAGCGGGGATTAGCGATTAAAAAGGTGGTTTTGGAGCCTGGACGATCACTTGTCTGCAATGCGGGATCAACCTTATACACGGTCGGGGGAACCAAAACAACGTATTCAGGAAAGAATTATTGCTTTGTTGATGGTGGAATGAGTGATAATCCGCGTCCGGCATTGTATCAAGCAGCCTATGAAGCGACACTGGCGAATCGGATGCATGAAGCAATGACGACCCATTATACGATTGCCGGTAAGCTCTGTGAGTCCGGTGATATTCTGATTCGTGATATCATGCTTCCCGAAGCAAGGTCCGGTGACCTCTTGCTGGTATCTTCAACGGGAGCATATACCTACAGCATGGCATCAAATTACAATCGCTTGTTGAAACCAGCGGTTATCTTGGTCAAAGATGGGATCTCCCGGCTGATTGTTCGTCGAGAAACACTTGATGACCTGATTCGCATGGATGTGGTGCAATGAGCGGGCGGGTTTTGAAGTTCGGTGGAACTTCAGTGGGAACTCCAGAACGGATACGGCATGTTGCGCAACTAATCGGGAAGATTAAAGAACATGTTGATGATGTGGTTGTCGTCGTTTCGGCTATGGGAGAAACGACCGATCAGCTGCTCGATCTGGCACGGACAATCAGCCCTTTAGGAAGTGATGCCCTGATGGCCATGTTATTATCCACCGGAGAACAGGTTTCATCAGCCCTTCTGGCCATGGCTTTGGAGTCCATCGGCCTGGAAAGCGTTGCGATGACCGGTTGGCAGGCCGGGATCATGGCACAGGGTCCTCAACAGCGATCAACGATCAAGGCTATCTATCCGGAGCGGATTCAGCTCGCCTTGGCGTCATCCAGGATCGTCGTGGTCACAGGCTTTCAAGGGATTAACCAGGAAGGCGAGATTGTGACCTTAGGGCGAGGGGGTTCTGATACCAGCGCGGTCGCTTTGGCAGCCGCGCTTGGCTACAGCTGTGATATCTATACCGATGTGGATGCGATATGCACAATTGATCCGCGGCTAGCGGAACATCCGAAACCCTTGCATCATCTCACCTATGAAGAAACTCTGGAGATGGCCAGTCTTGGTGCTTCAGTCATCGATCCGCGCAGTATTGAATTGGCTTCCCAATACAATGTCCCTGTCTGGGTAGGATCAAGCCTTCATCCATCATTGGGGACTTTCATTCACTCAGAATCTGTTGAAGAGAGATCATCCATCACGAATGTTTCAGTTCTTGGCCAAGTAGCCTATATCCGTGTTGTTCATCGCTGCCGTGATCAACAGATGATTGCGAAGCTGTTCAGCGGACTAGCCAAGTGCGGTATCAATGTTGATATCATTAGTCAAAATGACGATTCCAGCATTTCATTTACGATTACGCGTCAGGAGATTGCGCGGGTCAAGCATCTTCTGCAGGAATTGGATTGCCAGGACTATTCCATCGATGACACTGTCCAGAAAGTTTCGGTTATCGGCGATGCGATGCGCCATCAATCCGGGATTGCTTCCCAAGTCTTTGAGGTCCTGGTGGAGCAGGACATTGAATTCTATCAGATTTCAACCTCTGAAATCAGTATTTCCTATTTGATTCATGAACAGTATACATCCCGTTTTATTCAGGCTTTGCAGTCTGCATTCAATTTATAGGAGGAACAGCAGATGAGTATATTCAAAGGAGTAGCAACCGCTATCGTCACCCCGTTTCAATCAGACGGCAGTGTGGATTTCGATGTTTTTGCGACATTGATCCACGAGCAGCTGGCTGGCGGAGTGGATGGCATTGTAGTCACAGGAACAACCGGTGAAGCATCAACCATGACGGATGATGAACAGCTTGAAGTGATTGAGTTCTGTGTCCGCCATGTGAAGGGGAAAGTGCCGGTAATCGCAGGGGTCGGCAGCAATGATACCAGGCATGGCATAGAACTTAGCCGCAATGCAAGCAAACTGGGGGTTGATGCTTTGCTGGAAGTCACGCCTTACTACAATAAAACCAACCAGGAAGGCCTCTATCATCATTTTGCTGAGATCGCTGCGGCGGTTGATACGCCAATGATTCTCTATAATGTTCCTGGACGAACCCAGGTTAATCTTCTTCCGCAAACGGTTGCGAGATTAGCCAAGATACAGACCATTGTCGCTATAAAGGATGCAACAGGAAACCTGGCACAGACTTTGGAGACTCGCCGTCTTTGCGGTCCGGACTTTGATATTTACAGCGGCAATGACGATGTGATTGTCCCGACCTTAGCGGCAGGAGGAATCGGGGTTATTTCGGTCGTCTCTAATCTGCTTCCCAAGGAAACTCATGATTTGGTTATGGCATACCTTACGGGTGATCTTTCAAAAGCACTGGAGTTGCAATTAAGGATGAAGCCATTGATTGATGCTTTATTCTGTGAGGCGAATCCGATTCCTGTAAAACGCTCACTTGCTCTTCTAGGTCATGATTCCATGCATCTGAGATTACCGCTATATGAAAGTTCAATCGAGACTGAACAGAAGCTGCGCGTCGAACTGATGCAGATTGGTTTGCTATGAGGGTCTGCTGTGTCGGAATCAGTGGAGCAATGGGCCATCAAATTGTTGAATTAGGTCAGGTGGTATGCGGGATCAGTCATCATCAACGGGCTGATACGCCGATTATGATCCGAAATAATGCAGCTCATGATTTTCCGGTTTTTGATGTCATCCTGGATTTTTCAAGACCCGAGGCGCTTCCCACCAGTATCGCATTATCGAAAGCAAGGCGGGTTCCTCTGATCGTGGGGACGACAGGGCTTGGCGAACGAGATGACATGGCTTTGGATGAACTATCACGGGAGGTTGCGGTGATGAGTGCCGCCAACTTCAGTCTAGGGGTAGCTGCAATGATAGATGCGGTTCAGCTGCTTCAGCATCGACTGGCGAAGATGGAGGTGAGGGTGAGTGAGATCCATCACATCAAGAAAGTGGATCAGCCCAGCGGAACAGCGAAAACACTGAAAGCCGCACTGGTTCATGTCGATCCAGAACTCGAGGAACTTGAAATCCATTCTGAACGTGAGGGAAATGTCGTAGGTGAACATACAGTCAGTTTCAGTGACGCTTATGAAACGCTCAGTGTCACGCATACTGCCCACTCCAAGGCTGTCTTTGCGGAAGGCGCTTTGCAATGCGCCGAATGGATTATCCAGCAGAAGCCAGGGCGGTATACGTTGCATGATTTTCTCAAATAAACAAAAAGAACAATGATCATGGATAAACATGGATTCATCGTTCTTTTCTTATTGAAGTTTTCCTGAAAAGAAGATCATAAATCAAAATGCTGGAGAATATCAGCGACTGCATTATGGTTATGATCATAGGGTGAACAGTAGTCAACGTGTGTTTTTACCTCTTCGAGCGCATTGGCTACAGTTGCACTGTAGCCGGCACACTCAAGCATCGAGAGATCATTATGGTTATCGCCGATGGCTAATACATCGTTGACATCAATGGACAATCGTTTGCAGAGACGTTGCAGTGCATTTCCTTTTGAACAGCCTTCAGGTACACACTCAAGATACCGTGATGAGGAATACAGTAAGTTAAGGTGCCGTTTCAGTTCTGGTTCCAAGGCGGCTTCAACCTGTTTCAACACCGCTTGATCCAATGATTCAAAGATAACCTTGAAAATAGGCTGATCCTTGAGAGGCTCCAACGTCTTTTCAGTACAGAATTCGATATTAGGAAAGACTGAGATGTACTTTTTTTCGTCATCGTTGGCATTGAAAACATAGGCCCGTGTCAGTGTGTAAACCTCAAAGCAGATTCCTATAGTCATCGCGTGGTCAAACAGTCTGTGGACCAGGTCTGGATCAAGGGTATCAGATGCAATGATCGTCTCGGTCTTATTGTCCATTGTCAGCCCGCCATTGAAGGTAATGGAGTAGGCATGCTCTTGCTGGTTCAATTGGAGTTCATGTTGAAGTTCGAGGGTACTGTAGTAGCCTCTTCCTGTAGCAATCATCACCAGAACATTCTGTGCCATAGCACGGGAGATGGCGGCTTTGTTCAGGGCATCTACATGCCTTTCGTGATTCAGCAGGGTTTCATCCAGGTCACTGACGATGAGTTTAATCATGAAGACGGCGCCTTAGTGCTTCACTCAGCTGAGTCATGGCCAACTCCAGGGTTGAGCGTTGGGTGGCGATATTCATGCGGCCAAAGTTTTTGCCGTCCTCACCGAAGATGATGCCGTTGTTTAGCCAAAGCTTGGCTTCCTGGCGCAGCCATAGATCCAAACCCTCGCCAGAGAGGTCCAGCTGGCTGAAGTCAAGCCACATCAGATAAGTGGCTTCTGTAGGGATTACTTGGATTTGCGGACAGTGAAGCGCAAGGTATTCTTCGACATAGCGGATGTTGCTTTTCAGGTAAGCCAGAAGTTCATCAAACCAAGGGCGGCCTTGGGTATATGCAGCTTCACATGCCTTGAGTGCAAGCGTATTTGAACCAGAAATGTGGTAGCGTTGCAAGACGTTCTTGAAGCGGGCACGGTACTGAGGGTTCTCGATGAAGAGATTGGCAATTTTCAATCCGGCAAGATTAAAGGACTTGCTGGGTGCAGTGCACAGGATTGTCTGCTGGGCAATCTCAGGCGACAGGGTTGAAAGGACAGTATGCGCTTGATTTCCCATGATAAAATCATGGTGGATTTCATCAGCGATGATGATGACGTTATGCTTCAGGCAGATGGCAGACAGGGCCAACAGCTCATCCTTTGTCCAAACCCGGCCGACAGGATTATGGGGACTGCACAGGATGAAAGCTCTCACTTGATTGTGAATGATTGCTTCTTCAAAATGGCAAAGATCCATGGTATAGCGTTGATTCTCATAGTGCAAAGGATTCGTCACTAACTGCCGTTTGAGACCCGTGATTGTTTTCGCAAACGGGTGATAGACCGGTGTCTGGATAAGAACAGCATCGCCTTCTTGAGTGAGTGCTTCCAGTGCTACCGCAATGCCTTGGACAACCCCATCCACGACAACCAGGGATTGAGGCGAGGGTGAATAGTTATGGTAGCGCTCAAACCAGTCTTTCAAGGCATCGCGGTAGTCTTTGCTCAGATTCGCGTACCCAAGTACATCGGAAGAAACACACGAAATGAGGGCTTCTTGAATAACCGGTGCACTCATGAAATCCATATCTGCAACCCACAAAGGGATTTCCCGGGTTGTTGTATAGGCTTCCCATTTTACCGAATCGCGGGCTGTTCGTGTAATGCTTGCATCAAAATCGTACATAGGGCCTCCTCTACGACTGCTTCAGCAGTTCATTGAGCTGTTCAGGTTGATCCAGATAATAATCGGCATGCTGTCTGAAGAATCGACGGGCGTCATGATTCACCATCGAATATCCGGCTGCTGCAAATGGAATTTGGCATTGTTGTGCCATCTCAAAGCCAGGCATGAGATCATCCACCATCAGACATTCGGACGGTTTCAGATGATATGTGTTCAACAGGCGGGTGATTCCACCTGTTTGGGGTTTGACGAACTGTTCGTCATTATCCGCGGCAAAAATCAAATCCGGAAGAAATCCGAACAGTTCCTGGTAATCGCGACGGATATAGGTTTCTGTATTGTGGGAAGAGACGACGATGATTCCGTTCTTTTCTCTGAAATCAAGCAAGGTCTCTTTGATGGTATGGTAAGCATCCGGCACTGTTTGATGAACATGTGAGGTCCAGATCGCATACTCCTGTTTCATTTCCTGATCACTGAAGTGCTGAATCTGTTTATAGTATGATAGAATTCCTGGATCAAAACAAAGCTGCATGAATTCTGAATAGGTTAAATCGCTACCGTTTCTCAGCGTCTTCATTGAATCAAGGAATGCGGGATAATGGATTGTTTATGAACTTTTGACGACTGTATCATCCTCCTTTTTACTTCTAATAATACCAAATCTAGAGTGCTATTTACAATGTAAATAATATGCTATAATACTTTTGGAAGGTGAACACGATGAAAATAGCAATCACAACCGGTGGAACCGGAGGCCATATTTATCCTGCACTTGCACTCGCGCAAGTCCTCAAGGATGATCCTGAAAATACAGTATTCTTTATTGGAAATGATTATAAAATGGAGTCCTGGATTATTCCGGAGGCCGGTTTTGAGTTCTTCGGAATTCATAATGCGGGTCTGCAAGGTTCTTTTTTGGATAAGATTAAAGCAGTATTGTCTCAGTTCAATGCCTTTAAACAGGCAAAGAAAATTCTCAAGCAGACTCGCCCGGACGCAGTGATTGCTTTCGGGGGATATGTCAGCGGTCCGGTGGGCGCTGCTGCGCATAGCTTGAAGATTCCGCTTATTCTTCATGAACAGAATTCAATCGCCGGGAAAGCCAATAAGATGCTGGCTCGCTATGCCGAGGTGATTATCACCAGCTATCCAAGTACACTCAAAGAGTTCAAGGGTCATCGTGCTGTATGTCT
>CALNCD010000153.1 GCA_937874965.1 uncultured Erysipelotrichaceae bacterium
GGCACCGCCCTATCCAGGTGCACATGATTATTTTCTGATGGATGTGGAGGATCGTCGTGCTCTTCTAGCACTCGTTGAAACAACCTTTGCGGATTTGCCGGAACCAAAGCTCAAGACAAGGAGAAGCAAATGAAACCGTATGATGTTAAAGAAGTTTTCAAAGAATTGTATAAGCCTGCCGATACTCCGCATCTGATTCATATCCCCCAGATGGCATTCTGCACAGTTAGCGGAAGCGGTAACCCTAATGATCCCGAAGGCAGCTATAAACAAGCGGTAGAGCTGTTGTATGCGGTGTCGTATGCGTTGAGGGAACAGATGAAAAGGACAGTGGAGAGACAGGGATTTCAGGGTTATGTTGTCCCGCCGCTAGAAGGTCTTTGGTGGCAGCCGGGCAGACAGGGATATGATATGATGCAGAAAGAGACGCTGCATTGGATTTCGCAGATTCGTTTGCCTGATTTTGTGACCGCTGATGATTTCAATCGAGCGCTCCAACAGGTTCAGCTCACAAAGAAATGTGATCCATCGCTTGTCCAATATCGGGTATACGAAGAAGGATTGTGTGTACAGATAATGCATCATGGCGCATTTGATGATGAGACTGCTTCTGTTCTGAAAATGGATGAATTTATTGCGTCTGAGGGCTATATCAATGATTTCAGTGACTTGCGTCATCATCATGAAATCTATCTTTCGAATATAAACCGCGTTGTTGAGAGCCGTTGGAAAACAATTCTTCGTCATCCTATCCGTCGTCCTTGATAAGATGAATTGACAGGATAAAGTAGTTAGCCTATACTAACATTGCGTTCAGCATCTTTATCTGAACTGCGAAAGGATAACTATGGAAGAAAAACAATTTGACGTCATTGTCATCGGGGCAGGTCCGGTGGGTTTATATACTGGTTTTTATTGTGGGTTACGTAAGTTGAAGACATTGATTGTGGACAGTCTTGATACGATTGGGGGTCAACTTGTCAGCCTTTATCCTGAGAAGGTGATTCATGATCTTCCTGGGTTTGTCGGTATCAGTGCGGCCGGATTCATTGATCATCTCGATCAGCAGCTTAATTCATTGGGTGAAACTGTACAACGCCGCCTAGGATTCAGTGTTGAGCATATTCATCAAGAGGAAAACGGGCTGTACGTGGTCAGCAGTTCACAGACTGCACTTTATTGCCGGACCATTATTCTCGCTATGGGAAATGGGGCATTCGTACCTCGCCGTTTAAGTATTGAAGCCGAGGAACACTATACGAATATTCATTACGCTCTTCCATCAATGAAGGACTTTAGGGATAAAGACGTGATTGTCTTCGGCGGTGGAGACAGTGCCATTGATTGGAGTCTAATGCTGGAAGATACTGCAAAAAGCGTCACATTGGTTCATCGGCGTGAAGCGTTCAGGGCAAAACCGGCCATGATGGATCGGCTGGTGAAATCATCTGTACGTGTCTTGGCGCCTTACTTGCTCCGTGTCCTGCAAGGTCAAGCAGAAACGGTGGAATCCATTGTTCTGGAACAGTCCAAGACAAAGGAAACGATAGCAGTTCCCTGTGAGGAAATACTGGTCTGTTATGGTGCAACGACACAGTTCAAAGGCCTGCAGTCATGGGGTATTGAATTGAATGAGAGTAAAGTAAAGATCGATCAGCAGTCCAGGACCAGCCGTAAGGGGATTTTTGCTTGCGGTGATATCTGTATTTATGATCAGCGTGAAATCCAGATTGTCAGCGGACTGAGCGAGGGTCTGATGGCTTCAGCTTCAGCTTATAATTATCTCTATCCTGAGAGACAAAGCCGCCAGGTTCGTTAGTTGGATTGTCATTAGAAAATTGTATGGATAAGTCTGTTGAAGACAATTTGATAGAGCCTTGAAAGGGAGTATTCTGAACTCCTTTTTTTCTTGGAATCGTGTTGTACGCTCGGACCTCCAAGACAGGCAGGGGCTTGAATTTGCCCGAGCATTTTCTGTTTTCAGACAATCCGATTAGGAGAAGACAGGGAAGAATTCATGAAATTGGGGGCAACCTATTTTGCTGGTTATGTGCTATCATAAAGGCATTTCAAGGATACAATCATCACTGTTTAGAGGTGAATTGGAGGACATATGGCTAAAATAGAAATCCGCGGCGCCCGTGTAAATACGTTGAAAAATATCGATCTTGATATCCCGAAAAATCAGCTTGTCGTGATTACAGGGGTCAGCGGTTCCGGAAAATCAAGTCTTGCCTTCGGAACAGTTTTTGCTGAGGGTCAAATGCGCTATGTTGAGTCGCTTTCCTCATTTGCCCGGCAGTTTCTGGGTCAGCGCGGGCATCCGGATGTCGACCGTATTGATGGGTTGTCTCCAGCGATCGCAATTGAACAGAAAACAGCATCGTCCAATCCACGATCGACTGTCGGGACGATGACCGAAATCTATGACTATCTACGTATTTTATGGGCGAAAATAGGTCAGCAGTTCTGTCCTGAATGCGGTCGGGAAATCAGAGCATATACCGTAAGCGAGATTCTTGAGGAAATCCTGGATTTAAAAGAATCTTCCCGTTTCGATATTCTCAGCCCGCTTTCAATCACTTCATCTCTTCACGAAACAGTCCGCTTGCTGAATCAGCAAGGTTTTATGCGTATTCGGATCGGCATGAATGTCTATCGGATCGATGAGATAGCGGAAGAGACAGACTTTTCAGCGGATGAACCGGTATTCGTGGTTATTGACCGTCTTCGTGTCCATAGGGATCACGCAAGCCGCATTGCAGATTCATTGGAAACCGCTCTGAAAATGAATGCTGATCTCATTTATGTGTACACGTATGATGATCAGGGTATGTCTGCCTTTTCTACACGGCGGTGGTGTCCGATCTGTGATCGGCATTTCAATGAACATGAGGCAAGTGCATTTTCATTCAACAATGCCTCGGGTGCCTGTCCGACTTGCTTTGGAATAGGTTCACATCAGGAGGTGGATATTGATCTATTGGTTCCTGTTTCTCATTATCTTTTGGCAATTAGCCTTCGTTTTGCATCTGCTTTTTGAATTTTTGTAAGTTTTCTTTTGAGATTTGTTCGCTTGAAATATAATCAACATCAT
>CALNCD010000154.1 GCA_937874965.1 uncultured Erysipelotrichaceae bacterium
ATTCCCGATTGATACGGCAGTTGAAACACCCATTTACTTAATGAAAGTATCAGGCGGGGATAACTACGATCCTCAGATATGGAAAACCTATTTTTCAATTCTTTCCGGTTCATCCATTCATGATTCCCAATTTTCTTTCCTAGAGCGCCATGCTTTCTATGACCATGCTAAAACCGCATATGCAATTGTCGCAACCGGAGAAGAGTCTCTCTATGCAAACATTATCATTAAGAAAGGTGTTGTCAAATAGACAACAAGGGGATTAATATGAATCACGAGTTCTATAAACGTGAAATTGAACGAATTCTGTCTCATGAAGTAACAACAGTTTCATTACAGCACGACCAGATCAAGCATACCTTTACAGAGTGGGAACGCGCTCTAGACATACTAAGTGAATGTCAGGGTAAAGTTGTGGTAACGGGCATCGGGAAATCCGGTCATATCGGGCGTAAAATCGCCGCATCATTTGCAAGCACTGGGACTCCTGCATTCTTTATGCACAGCAGCGAAGGAGTACATGGTGATTTAGGAATGATTGAAAAAAACGACTGCGTTCTCCTCTTATCCAACAGCGGCGAAACACAAGAAGTGCTCAACCTTTTACCAACCCTGCATGCTATTGGCGTTCAAACGCTATCCATTACCGCTAATCCCGATTCAACTCTCGCTAGAAGTGTTTCAGTCTCCTTAAATTATACCTACTCTCAAGAAGCGGATGCATTAGCCCTTGCTCCTTCTTCAAGTGCAGTAGCCTTGCTTATCTACGGCGATTTACTCGCATTTACACTGGAAAGTCTGAAGCATTTTTCAAAAAATGATTTTCATCGTTTTCATCCTGGAGGAAGTCTGGGTCAGATGTTATCAGAAGGAGAAGAGTAAGTATGGCAATCCTTGTTATCGGGAGCTTTATGATGGATAATGTTGTCGTCACTGAGCGTTTTCCTAAAGAAGGCGAAACACTCATTGGAATGAGTTTTAATAAATTTCCAGGAGGAAAAGGGGCAAATCAAGCTGTCGCAGCTGCACGTCTTGGAGCTAAAGTTGCAATGGCAGGAAAAGTTGGACATGACAGCGATGGCGAGTGTTTCAAGTCTTTACTTGAAAACGAGGGCATCGATATTGAATTCATTCTTTCTTCGCTTGGCAATTCACATACCGGAATTGGTTCAATTACGATCGATCATCTTGGAGAGAACAAAATCATTATTGTTCCGGGTGCAAACCTGGAATATTCACTGGATGACCTTCAAATCCTTTGGAACGAAGTTGATTTACAAGATATCCAGGTAATTTTACTTCAAAACGAAATGCGAACGGAAGTAATTGAAACTGCCATCACACTAGCTCATAATGCCGCTAAAACAGTCATTTATAACCCTGCACCTGCTAAAGTATTGGATGAAAAAATCTATAAAATGATTGACTACATCACACCAAATGAACATGAGTTATCGCTCATTGCAAACCAAGCCATTCATACCTTTGACGATACAATCTCGGCAGCAAAAACTTTGTTAGATAAAGGAGTTAAAAATGTTATTGTTACTTTGGGAAAAAAAGGATGTCTTTTCTTGAACAAGGAAACGAAGTATCACTCACAATCCTATCCTGTCCAAACCAAGGATACCGTAGCAGCAGGAGATTCCTTCAATGGAGCTCTGGCGTATGGAATCGATGCTGGATTAGATCTCAAGGAAACCCTTAATCTCGCTAATAAAGTCGGCGCATTAACGGTCACGAAATCTGGCGCCATCCCTTCGCTGCCTACAATGAGTGATGTCACACAGGCATTCGAGAATTAATATATGAAAGTTCTTAAACAGCTGGTTATTATCCTCTTTCTTTCCGTTGCAGGAGAACTCCTACATAATCTAATTCCTCTTCCTATCCCATCCAGCATCTATGGCTTAGTGGCATTTTTGGCTCTATTAATAACAAAAACAATCAAGCTTGATCGGGTTGAGGAAATCTCAACATTTCTAATCAGTATTATGCCTATTTTTTTCATTGTCCCGCTCATTTCAGTCGTTCATGATTTCCATACATTTAAAAATGAACTTATCCCCATTCTAATCATAATTTCAGGAACGACAGTATTAAATATTAGCGTGACAGCCAAACTATCCGATTATCTTATTTCCAAGGAGAAACAAAAATGATGACTTCAGCCATGCATTCTTCTTCTCTTTACATTTTTCTGATTCTGGCTGTGTATCTTCTCATTTCATTTCTAAGTCGTCGATTTAAAACGATTTTATTGAATGGGATTCTGTTTACTGCCGCAATCCTCATTGGGTTCAATGCCCTTACTCATATCTCAGTTGACGAAATGACACTCTTAACCAAGCCCTTGCAGTTCCTGCTTACTCCCGCAACTATCTGCCTTGCCGTCCCGATTTACAAGAATCGATCCCTGATTATCCAGTATCTGAAAGTAATTTGCATCAGCCTACTGGTAGGCACCATAACCTGCATGGTTTCAATCGCAGTTCTCTCCTTTCTATTCAAACTGAACTCAATCAGCATGATTTCATTAATACCTAAGTCAGTAACGACCGCTATTGCGCTTGGTATAAGTGAAGAACTGGGGGGAATGGTATCACTAACAGCATTAAGTGTTATTTTAACAGGTGTTTTTGGTTCGATTATTGCTCACCCACTTTGTCGCTTGCTTCGTATCAGAAATGATATTTCAATAGGATTGGCCATCGGAAACTCATCTCATGCAGTCGGAACAGCAAAGGCTTTTGAAGTAAATAACCTTCAAGGAACATTCAGTAGTCTATCTATTGTAATTGCTGGACTATTTTCTGTCATCTTGGCACCACTCATTTTCACTGTTTTCAGATTACTTTAATCGTGCATATTGCGTAGAAAAGCCTGAACGATGAATCAAGTATGGAACTGACCTAGTCCCACGGAACTAGGTCAGTTCCTATTTTCAACAATTGTTCAGGCTTTTTCTTCTATTCAAAACTAAATGATGGTTCGAGGCAAAGAACTCGATACTCACTTCCAGGACGATTTAAGCGATTCTTAATTGTTTGTCCTGTAATAAGACCAATATCATAAGGCTGTTGAATGACACTGATAATCTCATCTGTTTCAAAAACAACTTGATAATCGAGAATACCGTAGGATGCAAGCAACAGTTTATTTTCTTTGAATAACGCATGTTTTAAAAGATAGTTCAGAACACCTGAGGACATGGTATTATTGAATGAGACAATTGCCGTAGGTTGCTCTTCTCTCTCTTTTGACATAAAGAACTCTGCTGCTTCGTAGCCAGACTCCATGGTGAAGTCACCATAGAAAATGGACTGTTCTTCAAACCGGAGTTTATGATCTTGCATTGCCTTTAAAAAACCTTCGTAACGTTCGAGGCCGGTACTGACTTTCAGTGATCCTGCGACAACCCCAATCTTTGTATGACCCAACTGAATAACGCGAGAAACCAATTCATACGCACCTTTGGCATTATCCTCAACAATAATATCGCAGTTCTTCAAACCATTGATTCGCCGGTCAACAAGAATTAATGGAATCGTTCCTTGTAATGTATCATTGATTTTCCTGGCATCAATACCTGATGAAGCCAATACGATACAATCAACCCGTTGACGGCTAAATTCTTCAAGAGCCTTTAGCTCCTTTTCCTTGCTCTCATTTCCACTGGCAAATACCATCAAATATTGGCTATCCACGAGCTCATCCTCTATTCCTTTAGCAATGGACATAAAATATGGATTAGAGATATCAGGAATCAAAAGACCTATTTTGTTAGTCCGGTTCATTTTAAGACTCTGTGCAATGCTGTTAGGTTTGTAATTCATCAGTTCTGCTTCTTTAAGAACCTTTTCACGCATTTCCTTGCTTGCATATCCAGAATTATTCAATACCCTTGATACGGTCGCCGTCGAAATTCCCAAACGTTTGGCAATGTCTTTTATTGTGATATTCTCCATTTTAGTACCTGTTTTCTTTTAAACTAATTATAGCCTATTCATTTTGCTTTCACAATAAACAAAGGCAGTGTCATAACTAAACCCTGACAATGCCTCTCAGGGTCTTTTGATTGCGACCAGCATCAGACAATAATAAATAACACTTAACTGGTCAACCCTTCATCAAAGAAGAAGACTCCGACAGCTTCCAAACCGATATGAGAGGCCAATATGCTTCCGATGGTCTGTATTTCAATCGGTACGCTGGGAATTTCATCCTGCAGCAAGCTTTTTACCTGCTCAGCCAGCTGACGATCATCGGCGTAGCAGATGCCGATTTTTTCAGATTGTGCACCCTGCTGTTCAAGCGTCAAGGAGACGACCGTTTTCAATGCTTTCAATGTACCATGCGCCTGGGTAAGAAATTTCATTGAACCATCTACTACAGTAATGATGGGACGGATCTTCAAAGCATTTCCAAGTTTCGCAGTAACAAGTCCGATGCGGCCGCCCTTTTGAAGTTGAGTCAGATCGTTGACCATGAAGATATGATGGACATGTTCAACACTGTGCTGAATTGAAGCGCAGACTGCATCGAAATCATCGGTTGACTCGATAACCTTCAATGCTCGCTCAACAATCAACCCCGTCGCTAATGCTCCCGACTTTGAATCAATGACCGCCATCTTCACTCCTGGATAGCGACTCTGAACATCCTCTAAAATACCTCGTGCCAGGTTATACGAACCTGACATCTTGGATGAAAAGGTGATATAAATAAACCTTTGGTTGTTCATGGCATAGTTTTCAAACAGCTCAATAATATCTTGTGCTCGCGGCAACGAGCTTTTAATACGTTTGTCCTGTTTGATGGCTTCATAGACATCTTCAGATGATAGTGTCTGCCTATCGACATACTCAACATCATTAATGCTGATAATCAATGGAATTATCTTAACCTGATACGCCTCAAGCAATTTATCATCAATATCACAGGTACTATCAATAATCAGGTGTATCTGATCTTCGCGCATTGTCATTGTTTGTACCTCACATTCCTTCCTCTGAATTGTACCACTTATCAGGTTTTTATGTCAGCAAAAAGACAACATGAAGGTTCATATTGTCTTTTGTTTCAGGCTTTTCAAGGTATTGGCAATATAAATCCCGAGATTAGAGAGCTGCCGATCGGAATACCGGCATAAATCACTATGAATTCATAAGAATCCATTTGGAAAGTTCTTCATGATTGGCTTCAATCGCAAGATCCAACGCTGTTTTGCCTTCGTTGTTCTGGGTATCAATCGCCAGAGAACCAAAATCTGCCATCAAAGAAACCGTTTGAACCATCAATGACTCGTTACGGTGTCTGGCCGCTTTCATCAAGACTGTTTCAGAGCGATTATCCTTGCAGTCCAGCTTTGCACCTGCTTCCAGCAGACAAAGCAATGCATTCTCATTTGCCGACGTCAGGTTCGTGACAAACTCCATCAGCGGGGTCGTCCCGGTGATAGAAGTCTGATTCACGTCCGCACCATGTTCTAAGGCCGATGCTACAACGACATCTTCTAAAGTTCCGAACGCATATTGGGTTGAACCAGCTGCTTTGAATGTGTAGGCGCAGCCAATGCAGTTATACCCGAATTCATCGACAGGTGCACTCAGATCCAATCCTGCTTCCAGCAGCAGCGTCATCATTGCCTCGACCCGTCTTTCCCGATGAAGTTCAGGTGAATATCGGGCATATTTGATCATCCAGTAGAAAGCGGTCCGCTCACTCTCTCCAACCCGGTAATTCACATCAGCACCATGATTGAGTAATTCTGCCGTTGATTCAAGATCCAATGCCATCAACGCAACAGCAAGGGGCGTCTGATAGAGAAAGGGCACTTCCAGATAGACTTCATTGACATCAGCGCCTAAGGCAATCAGTGCCTTAACTGCCTGAAAATCCCCTTCACGGATGGCAGCGTGAAGCTGCTTGTTTCCGGCCTGGAGTTTCAAGTCCAGCGTATCATCGGTTTCATCATAGCTGTTTGAAAGAATCAAGGATACTTTCCCTGCATTTCCCTTTGCTGCTAATTCATAGGCACAAAGATTATCCTTATTACGGCTTTCATAATCCAGATCAAGCGACATCAATGTTTCGGCCATTTCCTCGATGACCCTGTCAGACGCAGCCAGATCACTCAATGCTTTTTCACCGGTCGCATACTTCCGGGTATTTTCCTGCTGAACTGCGGCTTTCGCCAACAGATGAAGTACTGTATTTCCCTGATTATCACTCATGGTTATACGGACATCATGATCAATCAGAGTCTTGAGAAAGGCAGCATTAAGCGATGAAACACCAAGATGATACGCCGTTTCACCAGAACTGTTCTTACGCATGGCACTGACTTTGTGGTCCAGCAGCAGTTCCGTAATCGTGGTGATTTCGCTTTCGCTGATGTGGACAACACGTGAAGGCTTTGCGATACGATGCAATCCGGTTGCGCCGAATCGATCAAAAACCATTGCTTTGACGCCATGGTCCAACAAGTATTTCAATCCTTCAACATCGCCATAGGTTGCTGCATAGTGGATCAGAGTGTCATCTGCTCCTCTGGAATCTACTGCTTCCAAGTCATCCAATGCTGCAAACAGGGCAATGGCAGGTTCCCCCTTTTGCTTTTCATATTCATAAAGACGTCTTAACTGACTGAAAATTTCCTGATTTGCACTCATTGTTCATCTCCTTTGTTATACTCTGAATTATCCCACACATTTAAGCACATGAATACAACAACTCTTTCAAAAACAGGAATTTCCATAAAAAAAAACGGGTATCCCCGCTTCATTATTGACGTAAAATTTTAGCCATTGCTCTTCCCTTAGCCAGTTCATCAATCAGTTTATCCAGTATGCGGATCCGTTTCATTGTCGGATGGTCCAGATTTTCAATCCGTACACCACAGATAACGCCTGTAACCAAGTCTGCTTTCGGATTAAACGCGGCGGCATCATCCAGGAAAGGCTGCAATGCCGTTCCAGACCGGAGATGCTCCTGAAATTGCTGTTCGCTATAGCCAGTCAGCCAAAGAATAATCTGGTCCACTTCGGCTGCTGTTCGCTGTTTCCGTTCCGCTTTCTGGATGTACATGGCGTACAGATCACGGAATGGCAGACGGTAAATACGATGATTCTCCATGGATTGCATATTAGTCCTCCTCATGATGCAATGCATCAAATTTGGCTTTCATGGTCGGATTCTTACGAACAAGCTTCTTAACCGTCAAATCATCGGCTTTTGAATTTGCAAGACGCAGATTGCTCTCAGAAGACAGCAGCGAATCCTTCGTCTTCTGAAGATGAAGAATAGTCTTGTCAATTTCTTCAATCGCGGTTGCGAATTTCTTGCTGGCTAATTCAAAGTTACGGGAGAACGCACTCTTGAAATCATTCAGATCATTCTCGAAAGTCGACACGTCGATATTCTGCTGGCGCATCAACGCTGCTTCCTGCTTATAAGTCAGGACATTCAAGGCCGCGTTACGAAGCAAAGTAATCATAGGAATAAAAAACTGCGGACGGATCACATACATTTTAGGATAGAGGTAGGAGACATCCACAATACCCGTATTATAAAGTTCATTATCGCTCTCCAGAAGGGTGACCAGTACCGCGTACTCGCATTTCTTCTCGGTTCGATCTTTATCCAGTTCCTTAAAGAAGTTCTCATTCTTTTTTTTCGTGGCAGTCTCATCGCCTTCATTTTTCATCTCAAACATAATGGAGATCACTTCAACCCCATTCTCGTCCAGTTCCCGATAGATGTAATCCCCTTTACTTCCTGTCTTGACATCATTGTCTTTTGTAAAGGTTGCTCGTTTAAAGGCGCTCATCCGCAGTTTATTGAACTCAATTTCGCAATGTTGTTCAAGACTTTCACCCACGAGTTTGGTGGATTGTCTGGCTTTGAAGTCACGGTAGTATTCGATGGTTTCATCTTTGCTCCGCAACTGAAGGTCATATTTCTCCTTCAGGGCATTCGTTTCAAGCTGACCTTGCTGGAGCTGATAGCGATTATCAGACTTCAGTGTACTGATTTCATTGTTTTTAGCAACCAAGAGCTCATCATAGTGCTGTTTCTGTTTCAGATTGGCCTGCTCAACCTCTAGCTTCTTCATTGTTTCAAAGCTGCTCGCTTGTTCAAGCAAAGCGGCAATCTGCTGTTTTTGCTGGGCAATCTCTTCCCGCAGTTTATCCTGTGCCTTCACGATGGCCAGCTCTTTTGCCTGATCACTGCTGCTCAGTTTTGCCTGGAGATCCAGAATCAGGGATTGCCGCTCTGCCAAAGACTGGTCATAGCGCCGTTCTATCTGCTCTTGATTCAGTTTGAGTTGTTGCTGATGCGTTTCATTGATCTGTTCCAGCCGTTCATGGATTTCCCGATTGAATTCATCAGAACGCACCTGGTTGACAATGTCACTGTAATTGGCTTCATCAACACTGAAGACCTGTCCACAATGAGGACATTTGATTTCATTCATTCAAAACCCTCCTTCATCCTTTTCATTTTATCAT
>CALNCD010000155.1 GCA_937874965.1 uncultured Erysipelotrichaceae bacterium
GTCTCTCTAGTTACAGTCCAATCACCTTCTAAAAGTGTTCCGGAATAGAAAGTATTCAGCTGGCTTTCAGCTGTTTTAGACGAATCAAAGGTTACCACATTAGAATTATCAGAAATTGTTGACGCTAAAATTGGAATTGAGACAGTGAAAAACAACAATGTGCTTAGGAACACCACGGAAATTATTTTTTTCATAACAGTTCTTCTTCAAAAGTATTTTATCATTATTTGTAAGCGATTACAAGTAATGATAAAATACTTTTGTTCTTATAGTCGCGTTATACTCTATTGAAACCTATCCCTGTATCTGTTCCAGATAGTCATTATGGTTTAATTCATAATTTTTGAAAACAAGTTTCCATTTATATTTTTCAATTCCTTCTGATTCTCGAACAACCATCATTTCAGAAGAATTCATTTTTTCTTGTTCAAAAGCCTTACACCACCTCTTCAATGTTTTGAAGTGAGGTCTAATCACCCAGACTTGATTTTTATAGAAATAATGAATCATCTTAGCTTTACGTTCAATCACCGTTTTCTTTTTGCTAGAGAGTTCAACCTCAATCCCACAAGACTTCTTCTCTACGATAATATCGGGAAAGGTTAAACCTTTCTTAGCTCGTCCATAGAGCTGTTGCTGTGTCCTGTCGGTTTCTAATACGAGCCTGAGTGACATACTCGACTTGCGTAAAAAAACGGTAACGATTCAAGTTGTCAATCCGGAAATTGAAAACTTTGATTGTTACCATCATTTCAGGTTTGTTTAAACAAGCTTAGCTTGCTTATTCTTCTTTATAACCTTCATCCGTGTAAATTCTTCCCGTTCTTTTTCTTCAAGCGCATTTGAAATAAAAGAAATCTGATCTTCAAAGTTAGGTATAACAATATTCTTTAAGGCATTCGCCCGCTTCTGTGTTTTCTGGACTGCCTTTGCTAATCGGTAAACACTATTGTCAATCTCAGCCAGCTTAATGGTCATATTCTTAGCTTCTGAAAACAGGATATAAGCATTATCCAACCGTGAGTTACTTTCTTCAAAAGAGTACTCAGGTTTGATCTGCTTTTCCTCATATGAAATCCTTGGAATCTCAACCCCCATAATCGAACGGTAGACAATGGTAATTGAATCCTCAACCGGTGTTGTACTTGCGATGCGTGAAATAACCCCTAACGAAATATTCGCTTCCTGCAGGGCATAGTAAGCCTCTGAATAAGTGGAAGTGATTTTATCACGAAGCAGTCGAACATCATCCATCAATGCCATCATTTCTCGAATCAAAACGTTGCGCTTACGATCCATAAGATCATATCCGAGTCTGGCCAATTCAAGCGACTTCTTTGTGTTCAGTAAATTCCCTTTGGTGGGAGAGATGGCTACGGTCATAATCAGCCCTCAAATAATGAACGATTGAACCGATCATTTAGCTTGGTGGAAAAATAAGCCAATGCAGCAGGTTGATTATAGTATTCCGTAATCAGATCATCTGAAATACGATCCAGTTCACTCTTAGCCAGCAAGGACAGGCAATGCCAGCCAAGGGATAATGTCGTAATGATGGAGCGATTCTCATCAAATCCCTGACCAATATAAACTTCTTCAAAAACACGTCCGTATTCCATATAAACCTTATCGGTCGATGAAAGTTCATCTTCACCGATAACCGACGCCAGTGCACGGGCTTCCTGAACCTTCGCGTAGGAAGCAAACAGCTGCGTGGACAGCGAACTGTGATCTGCTCGGGTATATCCTTCACCGATTCCATCTTTCATTAATCTGGACAAGGATGGAAGAATGCCGATAGGCGGGTTTATCCCCTTCTGGAACAAGGTACGGTCAAGAACAATCTGCCCTTCCGTGATATACCCGGTTAAATCAGGAATCGGATGAGTGATGTCATCATTTGGCATACTTAAAATAGGAATCTGCGTGACTGATCCAGTGACACCTTCAACCAGTCCGGCTCTCTCATAGAGCGAAGCAAGATCGGAATAGAGATAGCCAGGATAGCCTTTCCGGCCAGGAATTTCCCCTTTTGAAGAACTGAATTCACGTAAAGCCTCGCAATAGGATGTCATATCGGTCATAATCACCAGAATATGCATACCAGCTGTATAGGCAAGGTATTCAGCCGCACTCAGCGCACACCGTGGCGTGAGGATACGCTCAATGATTGGATCATTGGACAGATTAAGAAACATGACAACGTTTTCCATGACTCCTGATTCTTCAAATGAGCGTCTGAAATAATCAGCAACGTCGTTTTTAACACCCATGGCAGCAAAGACAATTCCGAAAGGCTGTCCTTCTTCTGCGGCAATATTAGCCTGCTTGACAATCTGAACAGCAAGCTGATTATGGGGTAGACCAGAACCTGTGAATATCGGTAGTTTCTGCCCTCTTATAAGCGTATTCAATCCATCGATGGATGATATTCCCGTATTGATGTAATTGCGAGGATACTGACGGCAAACAGGATTAAGGGCGCTGCCGTTGATATCGACTTTAACTTCTGCATAGACATTGCCCAATCCATCAATAGGCTTGCCAGAACCGCTGAAGACACGTCCCAGAATTTCCTTGGACAGGGATATCTCCATCGGATGCCCAAGTAATTTTGTTCGTGTATTCCCTTTCGATAACCCGGAAGTTCCTTCAAAGACCTGAATAATTGCTTTTTTGCCTTGAACTTCAATAACGCGGCCATTGCGGATTGTGCCATCTGATAGGGTTATGGTAACCACTTCCTCAAAACCGACATCACTCACATCATCAAGAACAACTAATGGACCGCTAATTTGATCTAAACCGACATATTGTAGACCCATATGTTCTCCTATTCTACCGATGCTAAAGCAGCATCAATGCGTTTTGGGTAAGTCTCAAAAAGATCCAGCTGATTGTTTGGAACCTCGTATTTTATTTTAGTCACCGTTTCAAAAATACCTGTCTGAACAATAGCTCGCAATGTTTTCCTCTGAGCAATCAAAGCTGCGCAAGCATGATTCAGATAAAGGATGACATCCATCATTTTGAACTGCTTCAGCAATGGTACATAGGTATCTTCAGGATGGAAAGCATTCTGCTGCAAGAAGCCGACACGGACCACTTTCGCGATTTCAAGTGTAAGTTTCTGATCTTCAGGAAGCACATCTGATCCAATTAATTTAACAATCTCCATTAATTTTGTTTCTTCATTGAGAATATTCATAATCTGATTTCGGTTAGCTATGAAACGATGATCAACATTCGATTCATACCAGCGCTTCAAATCATCCAAGTACTCACTGTAGCTTTGCGTATAATTCACTGCCGGAAAATGACGCGCATACGCCAGATTCTTATCCAGAGCCCAGAAAGCACGGACAAACCGTTGGTATTCTGAGTAACAGGTTCGGAAAAATCGGCACCCTGAGGGGAAACTGCACCGATAATGGATACTGATCCATCCACCTTGTCATAGGTTTCAACGTACCCCGCCCGTTCATAGAACTCAGAAATACGCGAAGGCAAATAAGCAGGAAATCCTTCCTCTGCAGGCATTTCTTCAAGCCGTCCTGATATTTCGCGCAAAGCTTCTGCCCATCGTGAAGTTGAATCTGCCATGATCGCAACATGATAGCCCATATCGCGATAGTATTCAGCCAAGGTGATTCCTGTATAAATTGATGCCTCTCGTGCAGCAACCGGCATATTCGATGTATTCGCAATCAAAACAGTCCGATCGGTCAGCGGACGATTCGTCTTCGGATCAATTAATTCCGCAAATTCTTCAAGGACTTGCGTCATTTCATTACCGCGCTCACCGCAGCCGATATATACGATGATATCAGCATCACACCACTTGGCCAACTGATGCTGAAGCATGGTCTTGCCCGCTCCAAACCCGCCGGGAATAGCTGCAGCTCCTCCTTTAGCAAGCGGGAACAATGTATCAAT
>CALNCD010000156.1 GCA_937874965.1 uncultured Erysipelotrichaceae bacterium
GCTTCATGGAGTCAAACTCATCGCGGCTGATCGCGCCATTGCCGTCCTTATCCAATGCATTGATGTCCGCCCCCTGATCCACAAGCATCGTGATGATTTCCTTATTGCCACGATATGCCGCTACATGGATCGGCGCTTCTGAACTGTTATTGGCGAGACTTGCATCTGCCCCTTCAGTCAGCAGGAGTGTGACAATATCCCGGGCGCCCTTGAGGCATGCATAATACAAGGCCGTATTTCCGGATGGGTCGCGCTTGTCCAGATTCAGACCGCCTTTCTTCAAGAAGGCCTGAACGACGCCTTTCTGCCCATTCTTACAGGCATTGATGAACATGTTTTCCATAAATTTTCCTCACTAACTGTTTTCCAGTATTATCTTAACAAGCTGTTCATTTCCGCGCTCAATTGCGATCGCCATGGCACTTTCACCCTTATTGTTGACAAGATGCGGATCAACATCTCCAAAATCAAAGAGCAGACGCGCCATCATTACCCCCAGATCAAATGAAGGATTCAAAGCACAGTAACTTAATGCGGTATTCCCTTCATTGTCCTTGCCATTAGGATCAACTCCTTTCTCCAGGAGAATAGTTGCCAATGTCTCGACATCCTCATCTTCGCAACAGCACAATCCCATTAAAGCACTCTGTCCCAGCGCATTCACCCGATTCACATCGATATTTTCCTTTAAAAGCAGTTCTGTCAACGCATGGCGTATTGACTGATGGCCACACGATTTCCGTCCGAATCGTGTGAAACAAAGATGCGTCAACCACGTATTCAGCTGTTCATCCACAGCTTGGTCAAAATCATACCCCGCTTGTTTCAACAGCCGATGGATTCCCAGGACATCCTGATTCTTCTGAGCAGCGTACGAAAGTTCAATGTCCGCCTGATAACTAACCAGATAGCCTAAGGCCAGACGACCATTGGACATCCGATAATTCAACTGACAGCCATGACGAATCAAGGCTTCAACCACAGCCAAAGCCGTGCTCTGCATTGCCACTGCCAGAGCCGTCATGTCCTTGAATTCAGAACTCATGGATTCTTCCTGATCATCAACCCCCAAGGCATAAAGCGCATCGATTGCTTCCAGATCTCCCGTCTTGATGGCTTTATGGAGGCTCTTTCCCCCGGCTGCCAGATAGAGAGCCTGCTGATCTGACTGCTCATTCCCGCTTAATAGAAGCGCCAGCTGTTTTGAACCGCTGTCAATCGCTAAATCTAACGCTGTTTTCTCAATCCGTGTCTTCTCATCCAAATCAATGCCGCTTTCCACCAGAATTCGGGCACATGTCAAGTAAGCCTCGACCTTTAGCGGTGCTTTCTTATCATAAGGAAGGGAAGCAACAGCAGACCCGATTGCTTCGGCGACACAATGCAATGGATTATACCCATTCTGATTGGTCAGCGATACCTTTGACCCGTGATCAACCAATGCCTGAATCACAGCTGCATTGCCTTCTTTTGCAGCCAGATGGATTACCCGGTCACCTGTATCATTCTTTCGCATAACGCTGGCATGACTATCCAGGAGCACGACAGCACTCGCATACTGATCCTGAGCTAACGTCATTCGAGGATAACGGCCAGACAAGGAAGCCAGCACCATTAAAGGTGTCTCTCCATAACGATTGAGACGATTCGCATCCTCTCCTTGTTCAAGCAGATAGCGCAAGGCCATAGAGTCCGCATTCATCGCTGCCTCGAAAATCAAAGCATTTCCATATTCGTCTGCTGTGAGCGGCTGCTTCACGTGTGTATAGTAACCCTGCATATCCACAAGGGGATAGTTACGCTGGTACAAACGGTAAAGAGACTCGTAGGGGAAAGCTGAATCTGCATGCATGCCACGATCATTGCTTTCGAGAAAATCAACCAATGCCCCGCTGCCGAAATGACGGCCATAATCCATTGGCGTAAGTCCTTCATTGTCTTGTGTATCAAATCCCAGACCTCGATAATTCAAGAGCATTGCACAGCGTTTAAACAAATCCGCTTTATCCGGATCACTCTGCAGCTTTTCATCAAAAGATGCCGCGATCATCAGGACATGCAACGGGGTCTGACCCTCTTCATTGGTCATCTGATAAAACAAACGCTCACCATCCATCGCATCGACAAATCCTGCATTGCCACTGATGGCGGCCATATGCAAGGGGGTGAATCCTGTCGCATCCTTGTGAATAGCACTGACTCCCTGGTCCAGCAGCAAACCTTGAATCGCTTGGATAACCTGCATATCCATCGTGGATTGCGAAGCCAGCCAATGGAGGGCGTTCCAGCCGTCATGATTATGCTG
Source organism: uncultured Erysipelotrichaceae bacterium (assembly GCA_937874965.1). Lineage (GTDB taxonomy): Bacteria > Bacillota_I > Bacilli_A > Erysipelotrichales > Erysipelotrichaceae > CALNCD01. Next base: position 2,306 of record CALNCD010000156.1, read on the forward strand.
ATTCACATCAACCTGCCGCTCTAAAAGAGAAAGAAGCCCTGCTTTATCCCCATACGCCGCGGCTAATAACCAAGGTGTATTTCCCTGATCATCACTCGTCTGCAGATCGACGTTCTCATAGAAAACCTGTCTTTTTTCCCAGGATGCGCCCTCGCGGATCAGATCATGGAGTGTATCAATTGTCATTTGTTATTTCCCTTCCGCTTCATTAAGGGCATCCGCAACATCCTCGTAACCAAAAGATTGTAACCGGGCCGCAATTTGCCGCACCTCCGGATAAGCTTCAAGTTTCAGATTGACTGCAATCAGAAACTTGAAGCTTATCCGGAGGATCCGGTGACTCCCTGATTGGGCAAAAAGTGTCAGAAACTGCTCGGGCATCGGTTGCAGGTGCAAGGGACTCTGCTGGGTTGAATGCTTGAACTCAGCTTCACGCGAAGGTACAGCTGCCCCGCTGAATCCGGAAGGGCATAAAGCAAGCGCCTTGTCCAAACTGGCTTTGCAGGCTTGATAGCGCTGGACATGATAGTCACAAAGCGCTAGATTAAACAAACTTTCTGCCCGCTCGGGGCGCAAGGACCTGAAACATGTGTAGGCATTTTCGTAATCGTGCTGCAACAACAGCATTAATCCTGTTTCAAAAGAATAGCTGCTTTCCGTCTTCCCCATTAGCATAAATTCACCTCTATTACTTTGTATAATACCATGCGCAAAGACGCTTGACAATCAATAAAAAACTGTGATAAAAAACTCACAGTTTACAATCATTTCTCAACGTAATCATCTCATAGGTCGTGTGATAACGATAGCCAAGACGCTCATAAATCCGGGCAGCCGCTGGATTGTCATAGAACAATACGCCACGCCGCCCTTTAGCCAGCAAATCAAAACTCAATTTGGCGACAACCGCGCTTGCATAGCCACGCTGACGTGCCGAATCCCTGGTACAGACTGCAATGACCATTGCATTGAAATCGGTCATTGCAGTGTAGGTTGCTACACTCGCAAGACCTGATTGGTCATGTATTCCATACATCACACGCGTTCCGTTCTCTACCCCTTGCTGCATCTTTTCGAGACTCTGGCGCAAGCCGGAAAAGCTCTGCGCTTCGAGATCCAGCACAGCCTGGCAATCGGCCAAGCCAAGCCTTTCAACCCGCGGATCATCGTCAAGAATTTTCTCCGGATGAAAAACAGAAAGTTTCGTTGCTCGTGCTTCAACGATAAACTCTGCCAGGGACGCTTGATACAAATCATAGACTGAAGCCGTGATATTCATGGTCTTAAGCGTCGGGTGCTGGCTTATCAATGCCCGAATCTGTTGGACAACCTGATCATCAAACATTGCGGTATAGAAATGCAGGCTTTCCTGATTATACATCATAAGTACAGCACAAAGTTCATGATCAATAAACCGCCCGTAGAATTCCTGCTTGGTTTCATCAAATCCAAAGTTTTCCAAATCACCCAGCATAAATAAATTAGCAGCACTGTCTTTGGAAAGAAACTCAGTCATGGCTTCACGGTGGTCTTCAGTTAAACGGATCATCATAAGGATCTTCCTTCTTTCATGTAAATTTAAATTCAATTCAAGCAACGTTTCATCAAAAGCGCATCATTTGCACACCAATCACGGCACCGATAATTCAGTCCTCAATGCAAAGAATCAGGAAGACACCATACGTATCTCCAGGTTGAGAATTTCCAGCAATTCGCGCACCGGACTGTTTCAGAGAGCTACCTCGCTTCCCTCAAGTATAACGCAACTTCCTCTATCCTGAAAGACTAATCAGAGACTGATGAAAAAGAATGGCTCAAACGAACCATTCTTTTTCACTCAATCTCAAGAAGTAAGGCCTGGCATCCTATCGTTCATGATGGGAACGACGTTTAATCATTGTCACGACACCAAGCAAAACCAACCCTGAAAGAATCAATCCAGAAACAAGCGGCAAAATACTTTGAACACCGGTATTCGGCAGGACATGAACAACATCCTTGGTGTAAACATAGGTAACTGTCTGCGTTGCTTCGGTATATGACCCTGTTGCAGCTGCACTGCCTGTTTTGATTTCCTTGAACGTATAGCCTTCAATGGATAATTGCGCAGTTGAATACGCCGTTCCTACGTCACCGGTCGTCGTAATGGCAGGACTGATTTCATTGCCTGCTTCATCCACATAAGCAGCGATTACTGTTCCAATCGTTTTGACCGGAATGGTGGCATTCTTGGTATATACATAGGTGACTGTCTGCGTTGCTTCAGTATATGAACCCGTTGCAGCTGCACTGCCTGTTTTGATTTCCTTGAACGTATAGCCTTCAATGGCC
>CALNCD010000157.1 GCA_937874965.1 uncultured Erysipelotrichaceae bacterium
GGATTCTCTATTCAAGTCTCCTTGGAGACACAGACATAGATTGGAGTCAAAATGAAGCGAATTAAGCAATTAATCACGGTCTCGGTTGTCCTTGTGGTCACCTTGATGGTGATTGCGATTACGACTGGTTCAAATTATGTTAAGGCACTGAGCGGACCAGTTCTGGTGATGCCGAATGAAGCGGCAGCGGTAACTGCAACAGCTCTGGAAGTAGTCGATACTCAAGCAACGGTTGATGTCTCACTGACAGCAGCCATTGTTGAAGAAGTCAGCAGCAGCGTTGAGAGCATACCAACCAAAAGCATGAATGTCTGTAATACTTCAGCAACATTCAAATCGTATATGGGCTATACAGCTATTACCAATACAGCCAGTGAACAGTACCGTCTGCAACAGATTGCAACGACCGGCGATTATGGAATACGCATGATCAATGGACGTTATCTGGTGGCTATGGCCAATCAATACGGGTCGGTCGGGGATGAATTAAACATTACGTTATCCTCAGGCAAAGTCCTTTATGTCATGCTGGGTGATATTAAAGGCGGTACATCCTGTACGCATGCAGATGGCAGCATGATTGAATTCATCGTTGATTCATCAGCGATGACCAGCCGGGTTCGAAGTGCCGGAAACTTCAGTGTTCTCTTTGCGGGAACCATCAAAGCCATTGATAAAGTGCTTTAGAGGATAGAAACCATGCAGTCAACTGCCATTCATGAGTACTTGAATAAACAGCAGGCGGTTGGCGCAATCGTGGTCTTGTTTACGAGTGATCAGACTGTTCTGGGCGAATGGACGTATGGAAGCCAGGGTAGAAATCGAGAAATTGATTTGAATACGCGCTTCGGGATTGCTTCGATTACGAAATCCTTTACCGCATTAACGGCACTGAAACTCAATGCCTTAGGGAGAGTGGATCTTCAACGACCGCTTTCTTTTTATTATCCTCATGTCCATCTGGATAAAACTCTGCAGATTCATCATCTTCTTAATCATTCGGCAGGCTTTCTGCCACAGCATCGGACAACGTTGACGGATGTACTGAATCAATTGAATCAGGCAATGGATTCGCCGGAGAGTATGAATGATGATGAGGTCGAGTCGTATGCGATGCATCGGATTTTCTCACAGCTGCAAGCCAATGCATCTGCCTTCACAAAGCCGGGAGAGCGATTCAGCTACTCCAATGACGGTTATGGGCTTTTGACAGATCTGATCCGGAATCACTCGGCAGACTTGGATTACACGGCGTGTGCGGAAGCAATGATTCTTTCACCGCTGGGTATGTCGCGCTCCACATTTGATTACCGGAACCTCATGTCTGATACCAACACATCTCTATTGTTTGAGAAAACATCAAAAGGGATAATCAGTCATCAGGACTTTATGAGCAATGCCTTTGCACTTCCAGGGGTCGGTGCGTTGAAGTCTACCGCCCTGGATATGATTCACTACGGCAGTTATCTTCTGGGAGCAGGGTTATCGTATTGTCAGGCAATGACAGAAGATACCATTGAATGCAGTCAGTATCAACGGATGGGCTATGGAGTGATGACGGAATCGTTGCAGGATGTGATATTGGTCTCCCACGGAGGTTCATTGCCGGGGGTGTCCAGCGCTCTCTCATTATGTCCGCAGGCACAGATCGGGGTTATTGTCCTTTGTAACACCAGCGGCGTAGCTTCCAGCGCATTGGCGCGGATGATTATGATGGACAGGCTGAATTTAGATGAGCATAAGGAAGCAGAACACCGAGAATCCAGCACGATTCTCCAAGCATTGCAAGGAAGCTATTCTTCTTTGGAAGGAGACTCGGTTGTTATTGTTGGGCAACAGGTTCTTCAAGGAGAGCATGCGTTTCATTTTGATTTGATTGATGAGAATCAGATGATCCTTGAAAACAGGAACGTTTACAAGTATTATCAAGATCATCTGGGAATCAACGCAATCCGGGTTGGATTACGGGTCTTAACAAGAGAATAGACTTGCGTTATAATAGGAAAGATTGAGGTGATGGAAGTGAGTTTAGAAAGTGTACGTGCCTTTTTTAAAGCGCGTCATCGTGAACATGAAATTATCGTTCTGGATCATTCGAGTGCGACCGTTGCGGATGCAGCCCGTTCATTGCATATTCCAGAAGGACAGGTTGCAAAGACATTAGGGTTCAATATCAAGGGCAGCTATGCCTTAATTGTGGTTGAGGGAGATGCCCGTATCAGCAATCGGAAGTATAAGGATTTTTTTAAAGCAAAGGCAAAGATGATGACACCGGACGAATTGCTGAGTGAGACGTCCCATCCCGTCGGAGGGGTCTGTCCATTCGGCTTATCGACAGAATTACCGGTTTATCTGGATATTTCACTGAAGAAGTATGAGACGGTTTTTCCTGCAGCGGGAGCCATTAACGCAGCGATTGAGATCCAAGTCAATGAACTTGAGGATTTGGTTGACGGTGAGTGGGTTGATGTCTGTGAAGAGCATTCAATCCAAGAACAATTGGATTGATAGTTATCTGGGGTTCTGGTATAATTTGGGTTCTGGGGATGTCATGGTTTCGACAGGATACCGTTTGATTTGAATTGCAGTGGGCTGGTCTCCTCATTGACCAAAAAAAATTAACTGGAAACAGAAATTACTCAGCAAACTCAAGTTTTGCTTTCGCTGCTTAATCGCTAATTTAAGCGTGCAGTGACCTTTATGTGAATTGAGCCCTTGGGTTCATGTAATTGTATAACTACAGGGGATAAGCTGGCTGAGTGCACAGTAAGCCAGACGAAAAACAAATGTGTAACCTCAAGGGATATTTGGTCCGCTAAGAATCCTTTGAACAACACTAAGCGGAATAAACTGTAGACATTCAAATGTGGGACGCTTCTTGGACAGGAGTTCGACTCTCCTCATCTCCACCATTGGCAAATTAACCCTCTGTTCAGAGGGCTTTTCTTTGCTTTAATACTAAGAATCCCCCACAAAACTTTTATATTTCGATATTATTCCACATATCTGTGATAACATTTTGACCATCAGATATAAGTTTTGCGTAATGCCTCAGAGTAATATTGATGTCAGAATTTCCAAGCATCTTGGAAAGGGTGTCTAGGGCGTTGAAGTCTTTTGACAAAACATAGGATTGCATCGCTTGAGGCTAATCAGCGTTGGGTAGCTCTTGCAATGAACGCTAGCGTACTCACTGCAATCATAACTTTAATCTTAAAATGACTTAGCTGCTCCTAACAGCGTGACTTTTTTAAATGCATTACAGTTGTAATCGGTTTCATTATAGATAATAATGTAAAAAAGGAGGTACATAATATGACCGATAAAGGAACAGCGGATAAAATTACAGGAACTATCAAGGAAACCGTTGGTAAGATTACTGATGATAAAGCGACCGAAGCAGAAGGTGTAGTTGAAAAAACCATCGGCAAAGTCAAAGAAGTTGCCTCGGAAGTGAAGGAAAAAGTTGAAGACGGCGCAGAAAAAGCAACTGAAGTTGTTAAGGATGTCGTTGAAAAAGGAAAGGATGCAGTTAAAGATACTGTAGACAAAATCAAGAAGTAGTTATCTGCCGCATCCTTAATTGGGTGTGGCTTTTTTTGAAAACAGATGGCTACGATAAACAATATAATATATTGATGATTAAAAAAAGGGAGCATTTACAGTAAATTCACAATGCCTCATGATTATGATATACTTCACTTATAGAGGGGGAAACTGATGAAAACGATCAAATTATTCTTAGTTGCAATTTATATTTTAATACTATTGATTTACATGTTTACTTTCATGATTCTTAATGAGCCAGGAAATAATGTGAACGGTCTCTTTATTTTCATACCCTTTGTGTCAATAGTGATATTTGTTATGGGTTTATTGTCTTGGAAAAAATAAGAAGAGAAAAAAATGAGAAGGAATATTTTTTGTTTTTGCTAGTGTATTTATTATTTTTGTTGTTTCGCTTTCGCCTATATCAGCTTAAACCGATGTTTCCAATAACATCACAGAACCTCAACTTCTTGAAGCAAGTCCGATAGTTAATGAATTTGATGCAATTAATGAATCATACCGCATCAATGCTTTGCTCTCTGTGGGAAATGAAAAAAAGTTAATCAAATTAATTCTGCAAGAGAACAATCTATTCCAAAGTACGATGACAGTGTTATGCAGTCAAACAATCTTTCAGACATTGCTTTAAGGGAAAAATCCTTTACAGATACTCAAATTTACACAATCCGAAATTATGAAAAAATGATCAAATGAGGGCTGAATCCTCAAGTAAATACCAAACTATAACCTACCTGTTAAGCTATGCTTATAATCCTGTTTATAATAGAACCGAGGTTAAGTCTGGAATGGAACGTTTATTTGTCGGAGGAAATGTTAGCGGTGGAAGGACATATCAAACTGGAATTGCTCTGAAGGGGTCAGGCGCCGGTTTTATAATGCAATCATCGTCTTCATATAATAGAGTTCTATTCAAGTGCCTTGCGACTGGAAAAAGTATTTAACGTAAATACCCCTCTAAAATTTATTCAGGACTGGGTTTTGCATCGGAGTTTTTTGGAATGTCCGATAGAGCATTTGCTCAAATTTCTAGTACAATCTATACTG
>CALNCD010000158.1 GCA_937874965.1 uncultured Erysipelotrichaceae bacterium
AGCGCATTGTGCGTCTGTATCAAGGTGTTTATGGTTTCAGTCAACATGGTGTTCTCCTCAGCTGCATTGATTATAGCCTGGTTTGATTTGAAATGAAAGTGGCGATGACTGCAAAACGGAAAAAAAAGACAAGCGTAAATATAAAAAGGACGTTTACCGTCCTGAATACGTTGAATGGTCGGAGTAACAGGATTTGAACCTGCGGCCTCTTCGTCCCGAACGAAGCGCGCTACCAAACTGCGCCATACTCCGAATTCACAGATGATTGTATCAATAAATGATCACATTGTAAATATGATCAGAAAGTTTAGTTGGGAGATATCGCAGTATGTCATAATAATTTTCTATTCCAAAAACGTATAAATAGAATGAATTAATTTATATAATCCAGATCTAAGACATCTAAAAAACACGTTTTCAAGAAAAAAACAGCACGATAAAAAAGAATATGCTACACTTTTGATGAGGTCTGTGTATGAATGAACATAAAAAGATTAAAGTAACGCTAATGGAAAACGATAAGCTCAATTCATTTAATTTTCAAGTGCGCCGTAGTTCCAGTAAGACCATGATTCTGAATGAGGCAAAGGCAATTGTGAAATACATGAGCCGCCGCGGCTGCCTTCGTGGAAAAATTCTGTATTGTGAGATTATCTAGCAGTCATGCAAAAGCAAAGGTCATCGGCATTGAAATGCCGGTGGCTTTTCATGTTGTCTGATGCTGTTCTTTTTTGGCTCGGAGTCCTCTGAGGGAGGGCATCGATTATAAGCCGGGATGGTCTTGCCTGCGGGCTCGTTGCTTTTTTGGGTCTGTTTGTCTTCATTCTCATAAATAATTCTTATCTGACTGTAAAAATATGGTAGAATAGTGAGGTTAGAAAGGAATACTATGAGTGATTATTATCAGACCTGTCTTGCAGAGATTTCCAAATTGATTGAATCAGCGGATTATGATGCTGCGGGTGAGAAAATCCGTGAAGAACTGAATATGCCGTATATACCTGGTCCGTTTGAAGAGACATTGCGTGAACTGCAACGGTCGATTCCCGTCAAGTCTGTTTCCCATGGTCCGGTTTTTATGGATGGTGAGGCTCTGGTCCGGCACCTTCGTGGAACGCCGTCTCAGCAGGAGAGTGCCATGCATTTTCTGAATCGTGCCAATATCCGTCAGTTTCTCGATGAATTGATGCCCTTACTGAAGGATGGTCAGTTCAGTGATGAACTAAAGAAGCAGATTTTATTGGTTTGTATCGATCAGGATGTTCAGGAAGCACTGTATGTGACCTTTGCTGGAATCTGTGAGACAATAACGCCAGTTACATTGGTGAATCCAGTTGATTCAGATGCAGCGGTTCAAGGGGTACACCTCTTGTCACTTCTCTTTGAGAGCAGTGATCCGAGCTTGCTGAATCTGTGTACGCAGGCGTATCTGCAGGCTTTATTCAAAGTGTTTCCGCATAGTCCGGATCCAGAAGCTGTCTTTTCCTTAATTGATGGAGTGACGTATGCAGTGCTGGAATCATTGGGTCGTGTGGATGAATGGGTATCATGCAAAATAGAAAATGATGATGAATAATCACAATATCAAACGGTTTAGCACTCTTATGTTGACAGTGCTAAAAATTATGATATAATGAATTAGTACTAGTGGAGGAACTATGAAAGCAGAGTGGACAATAAAAGAAAAATCAACCGGAGAACTGTTGGTAACAGTTGATGGTGCTGAATGGGAAAAAGCAAAGGACAAGTCATTTGGCAAACTGGCAAAATCGGTTACAGTCGATGGTTTCAGAAAGGGCCAGGTTCCAAATAATATCGCAAAGAAGCATATTTCCGAACAGCAGATTTTATTGGAAGCAGTCAATGACGCAGCTCAGGATGCATTTGCATTCGGTCTGGAAGATCAGAAGGTTGATCCGATTGTTCAGCCGACCTTGGATGTTCAGTCTTTAACAGCTGATGCATGTATTTACAAGTTTGTCGTTGTTGTTAAACCTGAGGTGGTCCTTGGTGAGTACAAAGGTGTAAAGGCTGATCCAATCAGCGTTGAAGTAAGTGATGAAGATGTGGATGCCCAAGTTGAAAAATATCGTGAGGATATGGCTGAACTGGTAGTTAAAGAAACAGGCAAAGTGCGCAAAGGCGATACGGTTGTCCTGGATTTTGAAGGCTTCAAGGAGGGCGTTGCTTTTGATGGCGGTAAAGGTGAAAACTATTCGTTGGAAATCGGCTCGAATTCATTCATCCCTGGATTTGAGGATGGCTTGAAGGGCATGGAAACCGGCGAAGAGAAGGATCTTGAACTTACTTTCCCAGAATCGTATCAAGTTGAAGATCTTGCAGGTCAGAAGGTTGTTTTCAAAGTCAAGGTCAATGAAATCAAGAAGAAGCAGCTGCCGAAGTTAAATGATGCCTTTGTCAAGGATGTGAATCTTGATGGTGTTGAGACAGTTGATCAGCTGAAGGAAAAGATTCGTTCTAATCTGACTGAGGAAAGAACAACAGATGCTGAGAATAAAGCCAATGATGAATTGCTGAGCCGGGTTGTTGACAACGCGAACGTTGAAATTCCAAACGAATTGATTGATGATGAAAAGAATCAGATGTTCAATGAATTACAGCAGCGTTTAATGCAGCAAGGTTTAAATTTTGATACCTATAAGCAGATTCTGGGTACAACAGAAGAAGCTGTGAAGGATCAGATGGGCGAAGAGGCAGAGCGTCGGGTCAAGGTTCGCTTGGTGTTGGAAGCCATTGCTGACAAGGAAGATCTGAAGAGTACAGAAGAAGAAGTTGAACAGGAATATTCAGAAATCGCTACACAGTACGGTTTAGAAGTTGATAAAGTGAAGGAATTAGCGTCACCTTCAGCGATTGCATACGATCTTCGGATTCGTAAGGCATTTGATTTAGTCAAAGCAACAAAAGACTAAAAAAGACGCGTCTGCGTCTTTTTATGAAGACGCAAAGGAGGCTTGCGATGAGTACAACGAAAAATGAAATCAGTGTCCCTGTAATCGCAACACGTGGTATTGTGTTGTTTCCGAATCAGGATATCATGATTGAGGTCGGCAGACCTAAGAGCATGAGTGCGATTGATGAAGCCAATGCTTATTTCAATGGCCATGTTTTCTTGGTCAGTCAGCGTGATGTTATGGTTGATGAACCGGGTCAGGGTGAGTTATACACTGTCGGTATGCTGAGCCATATTAAGTCAGTGAAGAAAAAAGAAGGATTTATGCGGGTAACGTTCTCTGGAGTGCAGCGTGCGAAGCTCTTGAATTTCTCTGAGGATGACAGGATGCTTTTCGCAACCATTGAGACGTTGGATGATGTTCATGGCGATCCTCTTGAAGAAACGGGTCTGGTCCGCAGGATTACGAAGGAAATTGAACAAATTGCCAATACGAATACGACATTCCCGACCGAAATGATCAATCAGATGACCTCTGGGGTCAGTGCATCCCAGCTATCGGATCAGTTCGCTCAGTTTTTCCCGATGTCCGTTGAAAAGAAACAGAAGCTCTTGGAGACTGTTGATGTCAATGAACGGTTGATGGAAATCATTGGAGAACTGCAGACTGAAAAGACATTGACAACGATTGAACAGGATATCAATGATCGGGTCAAGGAGCGGATTGAAGATAATCAGCGTGAATATTATTTGCGTGAGAAACTTCGCGCCATTAAAGAAGAATTAGGAGATGTTGCTCCAGTGGATGAGGATTCCCAGGATCTTCGTGAGATGATCGAGAAGAACCCGTATCCGGAAAATGTCAAAACAAAGGCATTGGAAGAGCTGCAGCGTTTTGAGGCCTTGCCTTCAGCATCCGGCGAGTCCGGTGTCATCCGTCAGTATCTTGATTGGTTGTTGAAGACGCCATGGTATCAGCAATCTCAGGACAATGAGGATCTCAAGGCTGTCCGACAGGTACTTGATGACGATCATTTCGGTCTGGATAAGATCAAAGATCGGATCATGGAATATCTTGCTGTGAAACAGATGACGGGTTCATTGAATGCCCCAATCCTTTGTTTAGTCGGGCCTCCAGGGGTTGGTAAAACCTCTCTGGCGAAATCAATTTC
>CALNCD010000159.1 GCA_937874965.1 uncultured Erysipelotrichaceae bacterium
AATCAAATTCACATATGCATTGCGGTGCTTGACCAGCTGAGCAAGTTCAATTGCATCAGCAACCCGATCATTAATATCCTTCAGAAGAATATACTCGAAAGTCACTTTGCGATTATTCAAACGACTGTACTCATCAATTGCATCAAACAGCTGGGCCAGCGGATAGGCTTTATTGATGGGCATCAGTTCTGAACGAAGCCCGTCATTGGGTGCATGCAAAGAAATCGCCAGGTTAACCTGAGTCTGCTCCTGTGCAAAACGACGAATCATTGGGACGACACCGCACGTTGAGACGGTAATGTGGCGAGCCCCTATAGCCAGTCCATTATCATCATTGATGACGCGGATGAAATTCATTACGTTGTCATAATTATCAAACGGTTCTCCGATCCCCATGACGACAATGTGGGAAATACGCAGATTATCCTGATCCAACTCCCGCTGGACACTAAGCACCTGATCCACCAATTCAGCACATTCCAGATTGCGTGTTTTCTTCAGAAGCCCAGAAGCACAGAACGTACACGCCATATTGCAACCGACCTGAGAAGTCACACAGACACTGATTCCATAATCATGGCGCATTAGAACCGTTTCAATCAAGGAATTATCCTGGCATGCAAAAAGGTATTTAACCGTTCCATCACTGGCCACTTGCTTGGTCACTTGTTTCAATGTGCTCAAGGAATACGTCTCTGTCAACTGCTGACGCATCTCTAGACTCAAATCAGACATTGCCTCAAAACTCGCAACCCGTTTACGGTAAATCCACTGAAAAAGCTGTTTAGAACGGTATGGCTTGAAGCCGAGTTCCAAACAAAGTTCCTGTAATTGCGAGGCTGTATAATTTAAAATAGAATTCATTTCATCACCCTTCCCATAATATCATGTTCTCAGGCATTTGGCGATATAAAACCCGTCACAGTTCTCAAGGACAGGATCAATCACCTGCTCGCTGATCAGAGAAAATTCAGGGTGGGATGCTAGAAAACGCTGAATTTGCACCTGATTTTCCTTCTTGTTCAACGTGCACGTGGAGTACACCAATAGCCCCTGGGATTTAACATAATGAGCCACATGGTGAAGAATACGTGCTTGTGTTTCTGCCAATGCATCCAGATCATCCGGTTTAATATTTAATTTGATATCCGGTTTATGACGGATAACACCTAACCCTGAACACGGTGCGTCAACGACAACAACATCGAACTCCCCGGCTGTCTGGAAATCAAGAACATCACTGACGATAACATCAACGGTATTAACACCCCAACGCTTTGCCAGCTGCTCGACCAGCTGTGCCCGGCGTGGCATTAATTCAACAGCAACAATCGATCCCGTACGTTGCATGGCATCCGCCATCTGCATTGCCTTTGTTCCAGGAGCACAGCAACAATCAAGAACCGTCTGGAAAGGCTCAAGACTTATAGACTCCACGACTTTTTGCGATGCTTTATCCTGAATCAGGATATCCCCCTGTTCAAGCCAGGGTTCTTGAAAAACTGCAGCATCAGCCAGCAAATATCCGTTTTCTTCATGTATCCATTCACTTTCGCGAATATGATCATGGAGAACCGAAGCAGGATTGATCCGCAAATAAGTCGGTGCATTTGTCAAACACTGCTGGGCGTAGTCAATCGCAAATTCCTGCGAATAGTGCTTGCTAAACAGTTTCAACAACCATAAAGGCATACTGTAACGAACTGAAGCACTTTCCAAGTCAACAACTTCGCAGGTTCTAAACCCGCGGCGCAGCACTTGATTCAAGACTGCATTCACAAATTTGGATTCTTTTAACCCCTTGAGTCGCTTAGTCAGCGCTACTGCTTCATTCACTGCCGCATACTCAGGAATCCGATCCATCATAAAAAGCTGAGCAATACTCATCTTCAATATGAGCTCTGTTTGCTTGGACGGTTGCCGACTCAGGAATTCCTCGTATTGATACGCTAAGAAACGGTCATTCTGAATTGTCGTGTAAACCAATGCCGTGATGAAACGCTGATCAACAGGATTGGTATGGACATCGCGAAGAATAACGCTGGGAAACTGCTTTTCAAGATAGACTTTTTCAAGAACCTTAAAGGCAATATCACGATTACTCATGATTCCAGCCCCATCGGATTGACATCAACCGTAACCTTGACGTGACTCTTTCCCTGACGATAGACATCCATAATCTGGTTTACATACTCAATCATTGCATCAAGTTCCCTTCCTTTCAGAATAATCCGCTCGCGATAGTGGTCCTGTTTCTTGCGAAGTGAGGTGGGTCCAAGAACCTTTATGGATGAATCACCCATAAATTGCTCACTGAACCATCCTGTTGCCTGTTCAAGTTTCGATTGCGACTTATCCAGAAACACAATGGAAATCAGATACGTATAGGGCGGATAGCTGGCCATTTTACGATACCGCATTTCATAGGCGAAAAACCGCTTGTAATCATGATGCACTGCACTCGTGATTGCATAATGATCTTCATTGAATGTCTGAATAACGACCTCACCTGTTTCTTGCCCGCGGCCGCTGCGCCCCGCAGCTTGCAACAGAAGATCAAACGTTAGCTCAGTTGCCCGATAATCCTCCCGCTGCAAAGTTGCGTCGGCATTCAGTATCCCCACCAACGTAACCTTGTCAATATCAATCCCTTTCGCAAGCATCTGAGTTCCGATCAGAAGATCAATATCATGATTTGCAAATCGCTTCAAGACTTTTTCATGACCATGCTTAGTCGCGGTGGAATCGGCATCAAACCGTTCAACTCTTGCATCAGGAAACAATGCTTTTACAAGAATTTCCAGTTTCTGCGTCCCGATGCCGCTGCCGATAACTGCTGCTTTATGCCCATTGTGACAATACGCGTGTTCACTGGAATACCCGCAATAGTGGCAATGATAACGCTGATCACTCTGATGGAAATTCAGACCGATATCACAATGGGGACACAGGATAATTTCATTGCATTCCTGGCACTTGACCAGCGTATGGTAACCGCGTCGGTTCAACAATAGAATCACTTGCTGTTGCCTGGCCAGAACAGCTTGTATTTTCTCGATCAACAGTTGGCTGAGAATCGGATTTTTAGATTGCAGTAAGCCTTCACGCGAGTTCACCACAGACACCTCCGGAAAGTGATGATGGACCCGTCCCGGCAATTCAAGCAATTGATAGTTCCCCCGTAATGCCCGTGCATAGGACTCAAATGAGGGTGATGCACTGCCCAGAATGAGGGGACAATTACTCTGCTGAGCCCGATAAGCGGCGACATCCCGAGCATGGTAGAATGGCAGATTACCGTTTTTATAGCTGGTATCGTGCTCTTCATCAAGCACAATCAAACCCAGGTTTTGAAACGGCAAAAAAATTGTTGAGCGTGTTCCTATGACAATTTGGATTGACTGTGATTTCACACGCTTATACTGTTCATATTTCTCCTGATTATTCAACCCGGAATGATAGACACCGACATCAATCCCTAAACGTGCCTCAAAGCGCTGAATCATCTGGGGCGTCAATCCGATTTCCGGAACAAGGATGAGGACTTGTTTCCCCTGATCCAAAATCCGCTGAGCACTTTGAAGATAGATTTCCGTCTTTCCTGAACCAGTGGATCCAAAGAGCAAGGAAATCTGAAAATGATCCAGAATAACCGAGTTCATCACCTGTTGCTGCTGGGCGGTCAGCGTCAATGGCTTGTTGCGTTCCGTAATTATCCTTGGTTGATAGCTTGCCTCAACCTCATAGAGATTCACCAAGCCTTTACGGACCAGGTTCATTACCCCGCTATAAAGCTTGTTACCTTGCGAATAGGTCATTGATTTCTGATGATCCAGGACATTCAGGAAGGCATGTGCTTGTTTACTTAAAGCCTGCGTTTCCTCATAATCCACAGCCTCGATCATCCGGATAATTTTGGGCGGAGTTGCTGAAGAGGCAGGCTTGACCTTGTTGGGCAGCATTGCCTGAAGCGCAGTAATCAGCGGAAC
>CALNCD010000160.1 GCA_937874965.1 uncultured Erysipelotrichaceae bacterium
AAAACCATAGGGAGAAATGGCATCCAGGCATTTCTGTTCAAGCGTGTAATCAAAAAACTGCTGATTCTCAGTGTAAGGAATCCGTACCACGACCTGCCGATCAGCCAGCGTCACGCGATAATCCTGATTTGTAATGCCATTCGTTAAACGTTCAACTGCTTGAACCGAAGTATTGAATATTTTTGAAATAAGTTCCTGAATCATTTTATTAACCTCAGGAATAGTGTATCATATTCTAGTTAGAAAGAGCGGTAAATGTATGAAGATTATTCTCGCAACCCATAATGACAACAAGCTTAAAGAGTTTAAGGAACTGTTAAAAGATACCCCGTATGACTGTGTGAGCCTTACTGAATTGGGCTATACTGAGGCGATTGAAGAAACCGGGTCTACGTACCGCGAAAACGCTCTTGTTAAAGTACGAAAGATTGCTCAGTATTATCCTCAGATCATCATAAGCGATGATTCCGGGTTTGAGGTTGATGCCCTGAATTATGAACCTGGCGTCTATTCATCGCGCTATCTGGGCGAGAAAACACCGGATTTTGTCAAGAATACCGCTATCCTGGAACGGATGAAGGGTGTTGACGATAGATCAGCTCGCTTTGTCTGCGCCATGGCTCTTAAACGGGGCAGCTTTGAATGGACATGTCAAGGCATTGTCGAGGGAGAAGTCAGCGATGACATCCGTGGTAGCGGATTCGGCTATGATCCAATATTCATCCCACGGGGGTTGACACAGACATTCGGCGAGATTGACGGTGTTCTTAAGAATACGATATCTCATCGTGGATTAGCGCTCCAGCAGGTGCTTCATTTCCTGAACACGCACAAACAGGAATTGTCGATATGAGAAAGCATATTACAAGTTTAGCCATTATCCATATCTTTATCGCATTGCTGATTCTGTTTGTCCATCTTTTCTGTTTTAATCTGTCATTCTATAAGCAACAATTTGTGAAGTATGACGTTGCCGGCGAAATTGGGATTTCTGATTCTGAATTGAATCAAAGCATGCAGGTCTTGCTGGATTATCTTCAAGATAAGCGCTCGGATATGGCGATTACGGTGACGATTGATTCTCAACGCCAGCAGATGTTCAATGATCGTGAAGAACAGCATATGGTCGATGTAAAGAATTTGTATTCAGGTGCCATGAATGTTGCTTATAGTGCTGTTGTCTCGATTGGTATCGTTATCTATTCCTTCCTGCAGGATCGACGCAAGCAAGAAGATTCATTGACGTTTTCCTTGCAGGAAGGATTAATGATCATCGGATTGGTTTTCGGCTTTGTCGTTCTGTATGCAGTGATTGATTTCAATGGTTTCTGGACATCCTTCCATCGCATGTTCTTTTCAAATGATCTCTGGCTTTTGGATCCGGCAACGGACAATATGATTTTAATGTTGCCGGAGGGCCTGTTCAATGCTTTGGTCCTGCGGATTGTTGTCAGCAGTCTTGCAGTCGTTCTTGTCTTTATTGCGATTCTTGCTTATCGTTTACGCCGGAGAAAATATGATACACATCGTTTTATTTGAGCCTGAAATCCCTCAGAATACCGGAAATATTATGCGGACGGCCATGGCAAGCCTCTGTCACTTGCATATCATTGAGCCCACCGGCTTCACCTTGGATGATAAACGGATGCGTCGCAGCGTCATGGACTACGATCGTCAGCTCAACTATACTGTTCATGCAACATATGAAGCTTTTCTTGAAACAATGAATGGTGAGCTCTATTTCATCACCCGTTATGGTCAGCATTGCTACAGCGATGTTGACTTTAAAGCAATCAAGCGTGATATCTATATCATGTTTGGCAAAGAGAGCACAGGAATACCGAAGGAAATCCTGCAGAGTAATCTAGACCATTGTTTACGTATTCCGATGGTCTCTAGTGCACGTTCCTT
>CALNCD010000161.1 GCA_937874965.1 uncultured Erysipelotrichaceae bacterium
AACAAACTTACGGTTCAATGCGTTCGAAATCAATTTCGAACGCATTGAACCGTAAGTTTGTTAAGGCAAGTTTAGGTGGTGTTCATGATGAAGCGGAAATCCGCGGTCATCGCAGAACCTATCTCGGGTCAATGCCTGGCCGGATTATTCAGGGAATGAAGAAGGCGGGAGTTATCAATCCAGTGTTCTTATTGGATGAATTGGACAAGATGGCTTCTGACTATAAGGGCGATCCAAGCAGCGCAATGCTGGAAGTTTTAGACCCTGAACAGAACTCCTTGTTTTCTGATCTTGGGGATATCCCAGAAGCATTGCGTGATCGTCTCGAAATCATTCAGCTCTCTTCCTATACAGAAGAAGAGAAGATGCAGATTGCTGAGCGTCATTTGATTCCCAAGCAACTGGTTGCAAATGGGTTGAAGCCAAGCCAGCTGAAGTTCTCAGATGAAGAAGTTACTTTCCTGATTCGTCATTACACGCGCGAAGCGGGGGTTCGTCAATTGGAACGTTTGATTGCATCAATTTGCCGTAAGTCTGTTCTCACCATTCTCAATGGTGAAAAGAAGTCCATAAAGGTCACCAAGAAACTGATTCAACAGTGGCTGGGTAAGGAAATCTTTGAATACGGCACTATGGAAAAGGAAAATCAAATTGGTGTGGTCACCGGTTTAGCCTATACATCATTTGGAGGAGATGTTCTTCCTGTTGAAGTGACTTCCTTTGAGGGTAAGGGACGGTTTATTGTCACTGGGCAACTAGGAGATGTCATGAAGGAATCTGCGGAAATTGCAATCGGCTTTGTTAAGAGCCATGCCCGTGAATTCAAGATTGATCCGAGTTTCTTCGAATCCCATGACATTCATATCCATGTGCCTGAAGGGGCTGTTCCTAAGGATGGGCCGAGTGCCGGTGTGACGTTAACAACGGCTATCGTTTCGGCGTTGACACAGCGTCCTGTTCATTCGGATCTGGCGATGACGGGTGAGGTCACCTTGCGTGGTAACGTCTTGCCTATCGGCGGATTAAAGGAAAAATCGTTGGCTGCTCATCGTGTGGGTATCCATCGGATCGTTATTCCTAAAATGAATATGAAAGATATGGACGAAATTCCGGATGTCGTGAAGCAGAATGTCACATTTATTCCGGTGGACAACATGTCTCAAGTGCTCAAAGAAGCACTCGTTCAGTAATGATTCAAGCACATCATGCGCAACTGATTATCTCAGCTGCGCATGTTCATCAATTTCCGGATACCACGCAAAAGGAAGTTGTCCTGGCAGGAAAAAGCAATGTGGGTAAGTCAAGTCTGATTAACAGCCTTGCAAACCGCAAACGGTTGGCTTACGTCGGACAGCGTCCGGGGAAAACCCGGTTGCTGAACTTCTACGCATTGAACGATGATCTTATGATTGTCGATGTTCCTGGCTATGGGTATGCAAACCGCTCCAAGGCTGAGCAGAACCAATATGGTGTTCTCATGGATGGCTATTTTGCCGAGCGCTCGCAATGTGTCGGTGCAATTGTTGTTGTTGATATTCGCCGTGGAATTGCAGCTGATGATGAGCTGATGATTCAGTTTCTTCAGGATCATCAGATCCCGCTTTGCCTGGTCTTATCGAAAAGCGATAAGCTGTCACGAAACCAGCAGCTGACTATGCGCCGGCGTATCGAGAAGCAGTTTTCATGTCCCGTTGTGCTGTTTTCTGCCTTGGATAGTGACTATCCAGAGGAAATCGCCTATTTTATCGAGAGAATGGCAACGTAATCTTAACGTGTCATTCTTTTTATTTACATGATTATTGCGTATAATAGATGTTAAAGGAGATAATGAATGAAGCAGAGTTTAATCAAATCAGTGACCAATTTCAGAAGTTATGATGGGTATCAGACCCGTCTTGGACGGATTAAAGATCATACCATCTTCAGAGGAGGAGATTTAAGTACTTTAGACGATGAAGAAATGATACGCGTCTATGACGAATTCGGAATTTCTCAGATTATTGATCTCAGAACCACCTCAGAGATTTCCCAAGCGCAGGATAAATATGTGGATGGTGTACGCTATCAGCATTTCAATGTGATGGGCGATGCCGGTGAGGCGACTGCGAATCCTTCCGAATTGCTGGATGAATTGTTTCAGCGTGATTCTTTTGAAGCAATGAAGCAGCTGTACCGTATGTTCCCAACACATTCCATGCCGCAGAATGCCTACTATAACTTCTTTCAGGAAGTGTTGAAAGATACAGGAAAAGGTATTTACTTCCATTGTGCAGCGGGAAAGGACCGTACAGGATACGGAGGCTATCTGCTCTTGAAACTTCTAGGAGCAGAGGATGAGATGATCATGGATGATTATCTGCTGAGTAACCGGTACCGTGCACAGGAAATGGAGTATGAACTCCAGAAACAGCTTCAGTTGCATCCGTCTGTTGATCCTGAACAAATCCGTGCTGATATCGAAAATACATTTGGTGTAAAATCAATCTTTCTGGAAAATTCCCACGAAGCTTTGCTGAATGAGTACGGATCTTTCGATGCTTATGTCAGTTCTGTTCTTAAGCTGTCAGATAAAGATGTTGAATCGATTCGTTCCCGTTTTCTGTATTAATTGATTTCAGGTGTCAAGTTTGGTATAATTGAGAAAATTGATGAACAGGAGAGTAGGTTGATTCACTGCTTAAGCGAGCATATGGCTGGTGTGAATATGCGCAGGATCACATTGAAAGTCACCTGGGAAATGGATTGCTGATACTAGGCAATTTCGTTGCTGGCGTTAACAGATGAAGGCTGTAAAGCAAATTAAGGTGGTACCACGAGACATCGTCCTTTGGAGGGTGTCTTTTATTTTGGGAGGTGAGTCCATGATGTATCAGGTTCCGGTTTTGAAAACAGGGCGGCTGCGTTTACGTAAAGGATGCAAAGAGCATGTATGCCTATACCTCTGATTTGGAAACCGTGTCTTACTTGACATTCAGACCGCATACACCTTCCAATGTTTCAGTTCAAACCATTGAACAGTGTTTTCTTTCCCGGCCGGGTATAGGGTAGTTTGAAACCTTCGCAATCGAGGATAAGCAGACAAGTACGATGATCGGTACCTGCGGATTCGATTTGGGGAGTGGTGGAGGTGCAATGCTCGGCTATGTCCTGAATAGAGTGTATTGGGGAAAGTGCTATGGGTATGAAGCAGTTAAGGCAGTGGTGTTTGGGTTTGCTCAGGGAATCCGCTGTTTCAAGGCCCGCTATTATCCAGACAACGATCGTTCACATCGTTTGCTGGTCAGGTTAGGGTTTACGGATCAGGGACTTTTACTTCACGAGGCAATTGTTCCGAATAGGTCAGCGGATGTCTATCAGGATATCAGGGTATGTTCATTATCAAAGGAGGATTTTTATGCAGCAACTCGCAAGTAAATATAATCATCATGAGGTTGAAAAAGACAAGTATAGGGAATGGATTGTGGCTGGCTATTTCAAAGCCGGTGATATTTCGAAGGTTCCCTATGCGATTGTTATTCCGCCTCCGAACGTAACAGGCAAGCTTCATCTAGGTCATGCTTGGGATAATACGCTTCAGGATATCATGGCCCGCTATAAGCGATTGAAGGGCTACGATGTTCTCTATTTGCCTGGCATGGATCATGCCGGGATTGCAACGCAGGCCAAGATTGATGAAAAACTTCGCGAACAGGGGACATCACGCTATGATCTTGGGCGGGAGAAGTTCTTGGATGTTGCTTGGCAATGGAAAGATGATTATGCCACAATCATCCGCCAGCAATGGGAGAAACTCGGAGTGTCCCTCGATTACAGCCGGGAACGGTTTACCTTGGATGACGGACTGTCGAAGGCAGTTACGAAAGTTTTTATTCAGCTGTACAATGAAGGCTTGA
>CALNCD010000162.1 GCA_937874965.1 uncultured Erysipelotrichaceae bacterium
ATAGTTTGGCGCAATGATAAATTCTGCCCCGTTCAAAATCGCATGACGAGCCGTTTCACTGTCCAGAACAGTTCCTGCACCCACACAGAGTTTTGTTCCGTACTTCTCCTTCAACTGTTTGATTATATCCCCGGCATTATTCAAGGTATAGCTCATTTCCATGACGGGAACTCCACCCTGAATACAACCGTCGGCAATTTCCGAAGCACGCTCAATGGTTTCAGCACGAACAATTGCGAGCGCACCAACATCATAGATGCGCTTTGTGATCTCTATTTTTTTCATAGAATACCTCCATCATCATTGTAATGAATAAACAGTTCCTAAAACAATGGTCAATTGAACGAATTGCGAGGGATGAAACTGGATAGACGCAATGAACGATTCCACAGACACCGCAGAATCAACCGTTCTGACAAAAAAACATAGGGGCACTATGTTTTCCGGACAACCTTATCACGGTTGACGATTATTCTCATGATGATGTCATGATTGTAATGCAGTTGACTTCCCCTCACATGATGGCTTATTACTTGTCGCTCATGACGCATTACTGATCTTCCCCATCAGTAATGTCAGTCCATTCGCAAGCATTGATACAATGATACCTCTCACAAACACTGTTAATCCAAATCCATAAAACACAAGACAGCTAAACGCTAAGATCAGGTAAATACGCATAATCTTGATACGAATATGCACGACTTCTTCTGAACTGAATGCGATTTTCCCCTGATCGATCACAGGCGCATAGCGACTGTAGATCAATCCGATCACACCTGTAACAATAAAGCAAAACACGGGACCTACCGGGATCAGCGCAAGGATTGCTGCTCCAGCAAGGACGAACAAGACACTTGTTATGCAGCAGATCACTGCCCCTTTGAAATGAAATCCACCCGTCATGTTTCGTTGTATACTATACAGGCCAAGAAACAGAACCGTCTGAGGAACCAGTTTCAAGAAGACAGCCACCAAAATGGTAATCACCCCGAAGGCTGCATACCGGACCAGACATGCCAACCCGTATTCGATCAGATCCTGATCGAAACTGTACGCTGATTTTTCATTGATCCAAGCGGCAATTCCATGTTTCATTTCGCTTTACGGTATTTCCTCAGCGATTGCTTCTCTTCAGGTTGGCTGAATATGATATAGCAGACTGCATTCACATTCACAATACCGATTCTTGAAAGCATTGATCCAAAAAATCTTGAGAGTCTCATACACACATCTTCTTTCTAGCTCAGTGATCCTGATATTATGTTCAGGCGACACCCAGCAATTTAATCTATTATGAAGAGGATGCAGGCTAAAATTCAAATGATTTTACTAACTCGGTTAATTTACGACATAATCGGTCAATACTAGCGCCCCGGCTGCACCTCCTTGTTGTATAAAACCAAGGTGCTTTCAAATAATGAGGCCTGCTCGTCGTAAGAAATACTGAAAGATCCTTCGTATTTCTTGGCAACCCGACGCAGAATTTTCATCCCGTAATGACTGGTTAGATGATCAATATGACGCTCATCCGAGATCTGCGGCGGTAGTGATGCATTAATGAACTGAATGATGATATAATCCGTTTCAGAATTATGGATACGAATGTGAATAAAAGGATCATTGACCCGTTGGGATGCCGCAATTCCATTATCCATGAGATTAGCGAAAATAATATTCTGATCCAGAATATTCAAAGCATCCAAGGAGTCGACATGGATATCAAACGTCAATTTAATGCCGCTTTCACGCAGCTGAACTGCCCGTGCGTTGATGGCTACATCAAGTGTCGCTACACCTGAGAGCACGAAGGTCTGATTGACATTTTCTTCAAACAAGCCGAGATACGTGGACAGCTCCTCGATATAATGCATTGCTTGAAGATGCTTGTTCATATCATGGCGCAGCATATTCATTTCTTCCATGTTCTGTTTGAGAATTTCATAATACTTGCTTTCAGTTTTCTCCTTTGTCTTGAGTACTTCCAATTCCAGGATTGCCCGATCATAGACCATGCTTTTGCGAACCAGATAGTACGTTCCCATGTTCAGCAAAGTCAGTCCATTCACCGCCACGATCAAGAGGTTGGACAGTTCATCCTGAACCTGAAGCAACTGCATCAAAGCAATAATCAGGATAATGGTGACAAGCGGCAACAAGGAATACATCACGGTATTGGAAAGAATCCGCATCCCGCGTTGGGGAGAATCCGAAAAGATAAAGCAGTACATGATAAAAATCAGCATTAATTTACTGTTGAGCGTTCCTAAAGTATACAGTACGGGATTGGTTTGAAGATCGGAAATAGAGACATGGATTATCTGGTTGATCATCCCAAAGGAAATGAGTTCGCAAATGATTCCCACCAGCATAAACACCGCAATACCCAAAAATAATCTCGGAAATGTGGTCTGAAAATGATAGGACAGATATACTGTGTAGATTACGAAGATAATCGCCATTCTCAACAGACTGTTATCAACATGCTGGCTTCCATACAGAAGCAGGATGCTCAACCCTGTCGTACTCCCTACCTGAAACGAAGTCCGGTTCAGCGGCTGCATCATTCTACGACAGAATTGAAACAGGATAAAGATTTCCAGCCCATTCAGCAGAAAGTCAAAAACAATCATTGGCGAGCCTTAATAAACGTCAGAAATGTTTCTTTGACGCTCTTGTTCATTCGTCTCGAAAGCGGGAGCCGCGTTCCGGCTTTCAGTTCTACAAGACCATTCATCACATTCCGGATATAACGGACATTCACCAGGATACCCAAGTGGACCATCACAAAATGCTGCGGAATCAGCAAGGCTTCACATTGCTTCAGCGTGCGGTTATCGTCGATGTGGACTCCTCCTGTAAGGTAAAACACCATCTGCCGGGTTTCCTTGCTGGCATACATGACTTCACTTGTCTTAACCGAAACAGAAGGATTGGATCCCACCCAGATTTCCTGTTCCAGGCTCATGAGATAACGGAAGACTTCATTGATATCTTGCCTGAGGATACGTTGATCCGCAGACTTTGTGATATAGCGAAGTGCATTGACTTTATAGCCCTCTTGCATAAATTCGGATGAATTGGACACAAAAACAACCCGGGCACGCGGAGATTTCAACGCAATTGCTTGCGCAATATCCACACCATGTTCACCCTGCAAGAGAATATCAAGAAAAATGACATCGAATTCAATCGAAGACGCAAGCAAAGTCTTTCCCGAATGAAACGTCTTGATGACAGAATGAATAGACTCATCCATAAGGCATTCCCGAACCAGTTTTTCAATACTCAGCAAATCAACTGGTGAATCATCACAAATCGCGATATTGAACATCAAAATCCCCCGTCCTATACCCTAATTATACCGTTTGAACACCGAAGAGCAATCCTAAATAAGAATAAAATATCGATAAAAAACAACGATGATTTCTCAACGTTGCTTTTCGTCAACCTGTACCTCGCCAATGACCTTCATGTAGCCCTGATAATCATCTTTCAAAACAAATCCCAAAGACGCACAATACTCAGCACATTGCGTAGCTTCGGCATCAATCAGAAAGAGAACTGACGATACCGAGCAACGCTGCAGTTCAACAAGCAATGCATCAATGCTTGCATACTCATCAGGGCCATCATTGACAAAATAGATTTCTGCCATGAGCTGATCGCCGTCTTCATAAAGACGAGCCCCGCTGGACCGATATTGCTCAGCTTCATCATTCACCATGACAATCCACTCCTGACGATGGTCAATGATACGCTCTGCATTCCAGTACATCTGTGAATTCAGCCGATGATGAAACTCCATGAACCGCGCATAGAATCCTTCTGATAAACGATGGAATTTTGCACCATCAGACTTCAAGGAAACAGCTGAACAGCTGGCTTCATAGCGAAGCATCCTGTCGAAGCAGCGATAGCCATGGCTTTCCAGAAAATGAATAGCCCGCTGATTTGAACTTGGATATCCTGTAAAAAACGAGAAACCGGTAAAGTTCTGGATCAGACGTTTTTCGAATTCAACAGCAACCCTTTCGAAATCTTTGAGAGCAATGATTCCCCCGTTAGCTTGAAGATAGTGACTCTCCACTTCTGCGGAAAGGCAAAGCACACCCATTTCTTCCTTATCCTCCAAGTACATGATCATCCCCTTCTCATTCGCCTTGGCAAAAGTATCGCGCAGATCTTCCAATGACGCAAAGACTGGATAAAACCGTGTTTCCGGATTCAGGTAAGCCTTCCAGCTTAAGCCAATGAGTGTTTGAAGCCGCTCGGCCGTGAAGATCATTGTTTCCCTCCTTATACAGAATAACACGTATCGATAAACATACTATCAGTATAACCAGTTCTCCTTGGACCTGCAAACAGCAGAAACAACGATATACGCTCAGTAGATAGCAATCGGTCCGTTAGGGCCTTGCATCACATCAATCGACGTCTCGAAAATATCCGTTAGGATTTCTGGCCTCATAATCTCGCTCACCTCACCGAATGCACTGATTTTCCCATCCTTCATAGCACAGATGCGATCAGAGTATTTCGCCGCAAAATTAATGTCATGCATCACAATCAGAATCGTCCGTCCGAATTCCTGAGCAACCTTCTTGAGGTGTTCCATCATTTGCACCGCCCGTGCAACATCTAAGTTATTCAAGGGTTCATCCAAAAGAACATACTCGGTTTCCTGGCACAGAACCATTGCGACATAAGCCCGTTGACGTTGTCCTCCGGAAAGTTCATCCAGATAGCGATTCTCGAGATCTTTAAGTTCCAGAAAATCAATGTACTTGGAAATAATGGCCTCATCCTCAGGCGTTAATCGCCCTTTTGAATAAGGAAAACGACCGAATCCTGCCAGTTGACGAACTGTTAATCGTGTTACGAAATGATTTTCCTGTCTCAAGATCGTCAGAACCTTGGCCAAATCTTTTGATTTGGTATGCTGAACATCCAGTTGTGAAACCTTGATCTGACCCTCATCCATCTTCAATAGACGGCCGATCATCAGCAACGCAGTTGACTTGCCTGCTCCGTTTGGTCCGATGAGTGATGTAATTCCTGCCTTAGGGATTTCCAACGAAAATGGTCCGATTTCCACATCCTCTGAATAAACTTTCTTAACTTCCCTTATTTCAATCATAATGTTCCTTTCCTTAATATCACGAACAAGAATGCCAATCCACCAAACAACTCGATTACGATTGTCACAACTCCCTGGGCACTGAACACATGATACATCAGGAAGTAGGCAGCCGTGATCACCAAAAATCCAATCACAGCTGCCATCGGGAAGAGATACCGGTGATCATATGTCGAAACAGCTTGGTAGGTCATCGTCGCAATCAGAAAGCCATAGAACGTCAAGGGACCAACCAATGCAGTTGAAACAGACATGAGCACTGAAACTAAGATCAGGGTATAAATAACATCACGTTGATGGTTGCTGCCAAGCGATGTTGAGACATCCTTTCCTAAAGCAAGAACATTCAATCGTTTCGCATGTCGCAGCAGCAGGATTGCCGCAATGATGACAATAGGAACAGCCAGGATAAAGTAGCTGGAATCCGCATTATTGACAGACCCGAAAAGACGTGCCTGGAGAATATCAAATTCTGAAGGTGCGAGTAAGCGGCGCATGAAGGAAGAGACTGATTTCAGACCGGTTCCGATGATGACACCCACCAGCAATAAGACCTGCATGTTGGCGTATCTGCCGCTCAAAAGCCATCCAAACAGCAGCAAGCATAACACGATCATCGCCATCATTTGGACAACGAAGGATGTCATTCCCTTGAATTGGATAAAAGACGTTGCGCCAAAGAAGAAAATAGTACTGGTATTGATGGCAGAGTACAGTGATTCAAATCCAAGAAGCGAGGGCGTTATCACCCGGTTATTCGTAATGGATTGAAATGCAACCGTCGCAAGGGATTGACAGACCGCTGCAATCGCCATGGCAATCAGTGCATTCATACGCCGCTTTACAACCGGCAGAAAAGACGGGGATGTCATCGGAACCGGATTGTTGTAAACCAGAAGGCCGAGCGCGAACACACCGGCAAGGATGACCAGAACTGCCAATACAGCAAAGTAACGGTGACGATCGTGAGCACTGCGGAAGGCCTGGGTGCGTTGAGGGGGATCTGTCCGATGTAAGACGCTCATAATTGCCTCCGTTGTTTCATAAGAATAAGAATAAAGACGATTGAGCCAAGAATTCCCAGAATTAATGAGACCGGAATTTCAAAAGGCATGATAATCACTCGCGATAGAATATCGCATAAGGTGATGGTACCCATTCCCAGCAAGCAGACCCAGGGCAGGTTAGTGCGCAAATCATCGCCCCGGTACATCGAAACCAGATTGGGGACTATCAAGCCGAGAAACGGCAGATTACCGATCACGGCGGCAACCACACCGACGGCAATTGAAACAAGGGCAGTGCCGATTAAGACAATGCGATTATAGTTCATTCCTAAACTGGTCACAGTATCCTCACCTAAACCGGCCAAGGTCAAACGATCGGCATAGATAAAGATGATTGCACTCACGATAACAATGATCCACAAATATTCATAGCGGCCAATCTGGACCCAGGAAAACGAACCGACAAACCAGGATTCAATGCTTTGGGAACGCTGGAAGACCAAACCAAGAAATGTAGAAACTGCCGAGACGACAGCGCCTAGCATCATGCCGATGATGGGTACGATTAT
>CALNCD010000163.1 GCA_937874965.1 uncultured Erysipelotrichaceae bacterium
AAGCCAAGCATACCTCGTATCGGGAGAAGATGAGTACTGAGGCAGAACGTGATGTTGAGAAAATCAAGAAGATGGAGTACATGCAGAATAAGATCGGGAATGTCTATTCCGGGGTAATCAGCGGCGTCATCCGATTTGGGTTCTTCGTGGAACTTGAGAATACAGTGGAAGGTCTGGTTCATGTGAAGTCATTGGATTCATACTTTGAATTTGATGAATTGAAATTAAGCTTGATTTCCCAGGACAAGAAAACCCAGTATCATCTGGGACAACGTGTTAAAATAAAAGTGAGAGGCGTCAACACAACGGAGGAAACCATCGAGTTTGTGCTGGCTGAGAAAGAAAAGAGAAGAGGAAGTCACCATGGTAAAAGTGGTCGCAGACAATCGAAAAGCAAGGCATGATTACTTTATTCATGAAACCTATGAGGCTGGCCTTGTTTTAACGGGAACAGAAATAAAATCGATTCGTCAAGGCAAAGTGCAGCTGAAAGATGCGTATGTTACCTTTATCGGATCAGAAGCGTTTATCAAGGGGATGCATATTGCTCACTATAAAGAAGGCAATATCTTTAATCACGATGAAGAACGTGAACGGAAGCTGCTGTTGCATAAGAAGGAAATCAAGGAACTTGCGAAAGCCGTTCAGCTTAAGGGTGATACCGTGGTTCCCCTGCGGGTCGTGCTCAACAAAGGAAGAGCCAAATTGGATATCGCTTTAGCAACAGGGAAGCATCTCTATGATAAGCGCCAAAGCGAAAAAGACAGGGATGCGAAGCGCGAGATTGCGAAAGCAATGAAGCACAACTATTGAGACAAGGCGATTGATGATACGGAAACGTGTCATCTTTTCTTTTTGAGGGCGAAGAAAAGAACCATGCGATTGATGGATCACATGGTTCTTGGACGATTACCAGCTGCTTCCGCCGCCGCCGCCGAATCCACCGCCGGAGAATCCGCCGCCACCGGAGAACCCGCCGCCACCACCGAATCCACCGCCGCCGCTGCCAGCAGTAGGTTTAGGTATGGCGTTAACAACGGATGTATTCATACGGGCAAAGGATCGGCTCATTGAATTGATGAGCAAGTACGTTGTAAAGTCAGCGCCGCCTACTGTGCTATACCATTCCGGAGCGGTCAAAGCAATGTGTTCGAATTGCTTGATCCAGGTATTGCTGACATCCAGAACATAGGCATAAGGAAGAATATCATAGAAGTAGGATGGATTATCTCGGACCAGCATTTCAAGGCGTTCTTTCTCAGCAACCTGAATAAAACGGCGCAGGCCGAGTATCTTGCCGTAAACCTCAGTGCCGTAGGCTGTCCGCTTGCTGAGATTGACCACAAATGGTGCTGCGGCGATAAAGACAACTAAACTGAGTCCTGTCAGTAACGGATCAGCATTGACGATGGAGGTCAAGGCAAAAAAGTAGAGAATACTGTAGAGTCCATAGGCGAGGATTGTAACGAGGATACGCGTCGATGAACTGAATCCGGCTCTCGATTTTGCGAAATCTGCAGAGACTGAGCTGACAGTGATGACCGCTGCACTGACCACCAAGGTTATCCCGCCTGCAATTAGAGGAGGCAAAGTATAAAGGAAATACTGATAGGCATTGATCGTTGCGAACAGTGCCATGACAAGGGCGAACAGGAAACCGAAGAGAATGCGAAGACTACCGGATTTGCTTTCAAACAGACGATTTTGATTACGCCTGAAGAATGCAGGAATTGCTGACATGACAGCTTGAACCTGAGTACCGAACTTTGTTGACAGCTTCTTGGAATTGACCGTATCTCCTTTGGTGAACAAGGCATTGAAGAGCTTGACTTCAGACGGTAGCTCAGAAGCATCGATTTCTTTAAGCTTATGGATGTCCAATGACTTGTTTTCAAGTTCGGTAATTTGGAGGTAGCCTTTTGCGCCCCAATAGAAGATCAATGATGTAATTTCTTTCTGGCGCATCTTTCCTTGATAGATATAGCCGGCTTGGGCACTTGAGAGACCTTTCGGGGCAGAGAATTCTACTGTTTCGATGATCGGATCATCTTTGCCGTATTTATAGAAGGCAAGGATAACCAGGACAAAGAGGACTGCACCGCCGCCTAGCACAAGGGCACTGACTGTATTATCGCGCGGAGGAAACTGGAAATAACCATCAGGCAATCCTAAGGAAACCGTTAAGGCCTTGCCGTAGGAAATAAGACCGCTGTAGGAACCGCTGATAACAGTGTCATTTACTGTGAAGTTAACCGATTCGGAATTCGCTTCTGGAGGATAGAAATAGACCGTGTTTGAAAATGATTTGGGCATGGTAATCGTAAATGTTGTATTTTCAATATTGCCATCCCATGTTCCGCCAACCAGATTAAAGTAAAACAATTGTTCTTTGGTTGACGAAAGGTTTAAATCGGTTGAATGGACATCATAGGAATAGACCATTCGGGTATCCCCTTTGATGTACTTATTTGCGTCCCCGATACGGATGGCGACACCATCATAGCTGGGCGTGATCTCAGAGGGATGGGAGGATACAGAGACATTCGAAATCGGCCAATAATAATCACGCGGAGCTTCATTGCCGAATTTAACATTGAAGTAGCGTGTCGGCAAGGTGACATCGATGCCATGTGCTTGCGTATTAAAATAGATATCAAGCGTATTGGTAATGTGATAGACGCCGTCCTCACCGATAACAATCTTGATGTCATAGTTTTTGATAAACCACTTTGATGTACTTGCAGCTGACACAGATGACGCTGGAATCATCATTGTGAACACCATTAAAACAAGTACAAGGAATCCGGTTAGCTTACGTTTCATGATTTCAGTCCAGGAAGCCCTAGAACTGTACCTTTACATTTTCACGCTTAGCGGCATCATCCACTTCATAAAGAGGCTTGCGTGTAAACTTGAAGAGCCCAGCAATAATATTGGATGGGAAAACCTCAGTCTTCGTATTGTAGGTTCTAACCGTACCGTTGTAGTATTTACGGGAATTGGCAATTTCGCCTTCAATGGACTGAAGCTGATTCTGAAGATCAATGAAGTTGGCATTTGCCTTCAGATCCGGATAGTTCTCGGATAACGCAAATAAATGACTCAATGTATTGGTCAGCTCACCTTGAGCAGCCAGTTTTTCATCCACAGATCCGGCACTAGCAACTTTATTCCGTGCAGAGATAACACTTTCCAATGTTCCGGATTCATGCTTCGCATAGCCCTTTACTGTTTCAACAAGATTAGGAATCAGATCAAACCGCTTGGTCAGGTAAACATCCATTGTGGAATATCCTTCTTCAACAAGATTACGAAGATTAACCAATCCGTTATAAGCACCAATCACATAAACAATCAACAAGACAACGACAACTGCCGCAATAATATAACCCATGAACAAAATCCTCCTTTGGTAAATGAATTATACAACATTATGATGAGTGATTCAATTTCCATACTGTAAACACAGCTGAATCTGAACGAAGGCCAAGCAACGGGCTGCCCCTGCTGTGCAGAGTCATTGCTGAATTTCAATTCTTTCATCTAATTCGTAATTATTATCTGTTATAATGGTACAAAAAAGGAGGGGAATTGATGAAATTCAGAGTTGCGACATTGGATGACTATGATCGGATCCTATTCATCATTACAACAGCCAGGGCTTTTCTGAAGGATAATGCGATTCCGCAATGGCAGGGACCGTATCCTAATGAAGATGATATTACACAGGATATTCAATGCGGTTATAATTATGTACTGGATGATGACGGTGAAGTTGTCGGCACTGTGGCGTTGGTCCTTGGGGAAGAACCGACATATCATGTGATTCAGGAGGGAGAATGGCTGACGCAGGATTCGCCCTATCTGACCATTCATCGTTTGGCAGTGGATGAGCGTTTCCGCAGCAAAGGACTGGCACATCTTCTGATTAAGGGCAGCGAAGAAATTGCGCGGCGTAAGCAGGCCGTCAGTATCCGTGTAGATACCCATTATCAGAACGAAGCCATGACATCCTTATTGCTGAAGCATGATTACATCTATTGCGGCGTTGTGATTATGGATGACGGTACATTGCGCCGGGCTTATGAAAAGGTTCTGGAACAGTCCTGAAAAGGGCTGTTTTCTTTCGTAATCAGGGGGGAACTGATCCTGAAATTTGCTTTTTTAGCTGAAATCACTTATAATCTTCACTTGTATGATTGAATAAAGCACTAAAAAGGGCTTAATCCTGCTGATTTATGTAGCCTCTCGCAACGATCTATTGGCTAATAGAACAGGTTAATTCTTTCATATGTATTAACTTTGAACACACGAACTCATTGTTAATCCAACATTAAACTGC
>CALNCD010000164.1 GCA_937874965.1 uncultured Erysipelotrichaceae bacterium
TGCCGTCTTTAATGAACGGGCAATCAAACTTTATCAACGTCTTGGATTTATTGAAATAGATCGTGTTCTTCAAGCAAGTAATGGGGGTAATTATGAATTCATCCGCATGAAGCGGAGCGTCAACGGTTCCTCGGAGGATGCTGATTTCCCGATAATTGGGAAATATCGATGAAACAGATAATTTATTTTCTTCACAAGAAGGATCAGCTGCAATTAGCGCTGTTGCTTGTTTTTGTGATTATCTGCAGTCTTATTTCGTTCATTCCCATCAAGCTGATGGAAGCATTGGTCAATTCCGCTATTGTTTCACAAGGAACGGTCAGTACTGTGCTGTTTCTTGGGATTCTTTATCTCTCTATTCAGGTCGTCAATGCTTTTTTAGGTGCATACTGTAATTACTGCATTGATCGCTTTCAAAGTGATATTGCACGGACTACTCGAATAAAAGTCGTTCATAAGTTATTGCAGCTTGATTTTCTAGAGATGACGTCAGTGGCTTCTTCTGAAGTTATCAATTCATTGACTGAAGATGTAGATACTCTTTCGCAGAAGATTGTTCGGCCTTTGACCCAGGTTATCTCTGCGCTCTTCTCTTTCACAATCGGGACACTTTACATCTTCTCCATCAGCTGGCAGCTAGCCTTGATTGTCGTTCCTTTGGGAATCTTGACTGCTGTCTTCAGTCATCGCACTCAGGACCGATATCTTGAAAATGCTAAAACTAAAAATGCAGTCTCTCTTTCTTTTTGGTCCGTATTTTCTGAACTTTTGAAGGGAATTGTGACAATTCGGGTATTCCATAGAGAAGATGCGTTCTTTCATAGCGTTGAAACACAGGGAAACGCTATGCATGCTATTTCTGATAAGCAGAACCGATTTGAGAAAACCAACCACTTTGCAGCAAGCTCACTTTTTATGGTGTCGATAGGGGTTATCCTGATTGCTTCTGCGTTGCTTGTTTCACAAGGAGTAATGGCCATTGGTGGGATGGTAGCCATTTTGATGTATAACCACATGATTATTGATCCATTACTAGAACTACTGGATACAAAGCAAGTGCGTCTGGAAGTGAGTGTTGCTTTAGGGCATCTTGATCAGATTATTGATCTAGACGATGATCCAATGTTAGGCTATCGGCGCGGACCTGTTGACCAGATTTGCATCAATCATCTTTCCTATGCCTATCCAGACAAGCCGGACCGGTTTATTTTGCGCGATCTTGACATCGTCATCAATCCAGGTGATAAGCTGACAATTCTGGGCGTCACTGGTTCTGGGAAATCGACATTGGTAAAGCTAATCAGCGGTTTAATACCATCTGGATCGGATGCGATAAGCTATTGTTATCATGGAAAATGCGTGGATTATCTGCCGGAATCAAGTTTTCTGTATCAGAACAGCTATCTCTTTGATGCCAGTATCCTCGATAATATCTGCCTTTTTGAAACCTATTCGGATCCTGAGAGACTTGAGACAGTTTTACGTGTCTGTCAAATTCATCCGATTCTGGCAATCTATGGCGAT
This sequence comes from uncultured Erysipelotrichaceae bacterium, assembly GCA_937874965.1. Taxonomy (GTDB): domain Bacteria; phylum Bacillota_I; class Bacilli_A; order Erysipelotrichales; family Erysipelotrichaceae; genus CALNCD01. Next base: position 1,525 of record CALNCD010000164.1, read on the forward strand.
TCACCGATCGGTGAAGGTGGTAAACGGCTCTCAGGCGGGGAGTGTGCCCGGGTGCGACTGGCAGCGGCTGTTTTAAACGATACGGTCGATTTGTTTCTGTTCGATGAACTTAGCAGCTCATTGGACCGAGTCACAAGTCAATCAGTTGTTCAAGGAATTATAGAACTTCTGAATGATAAAACATGCATTTTTATTGAACATAGTCATGAGAGTCTGCACTTAATGGATCGAGTCGTAGAACTGAAGGATGGGAAACTGGTTCCTGTGGCAGCAGCAGGTAATGTTAAAATTTCATCATAAATCGGGATTTTCTTAAATAATATGCTATGATGCCTCTATGAGTGATACATTACCGATTGTCAGTGTTGTGATTCCTATTTACAATGGCGAAGCCTATGTTTTAAGTACGGTTGAGTGTATCCTGAATCAAAGCTATAGGGCTCTTGAAGTGATCCTTATTGATGACCAAAGTACAGATCAATCTTTTTTTCTGTTAAGTAAAATTAAAGATCCACGTGTGCTCCTGCTTCGTAATTCAGTCAATCAAGGGGTAAGTGCTTCTCGGAATAAAGGGTTGGATCATTCGACAGGTGAGTACTTGATCTTCATTGATAGCGATGACCTGATGGATCAGACAGCCATCGAAAAAATGGTAGAAGCAAGTCTTTATTACAAGGCGGAAGTCGTTGAGGCAAGGCGGGTTTTCTGGTTTAACCGCAAAGGAAAAATCACATCATTCTGCGAGTACGGTTCAGCGGATCGTGATCTCGTGATGCATAATTTCCAAAGTGATGTTCCTTTTCCTATTC
>CALNCD010000165.1 GCA_937874965.1 uncultured Erysipelotrichaceae bacterium
CTTCCTGCCAGCTCCGGCTCTGGAGGATGGCAGCAGTATTTCCTCATCATTGCAGGTTCTGGAGTTCTACTTCTCATTCTGGCCATGGTCATCTTCCGCAAACGGCTTATCGCTCTTGTTTACAGCATCAGAATCCGCTTTGCAAAGACACAAGCCCAGCTTTTCCAGATACTGCTATCCGCTTTGGAAACCCAGAAAGCCCGTCCTAAAGCGATGAGTCTGGAAGTCTATTTAGCTCTCCTTGAAAACCCAGATTCACAGATCACCCAAGCCTTCAAGGATTACCAGGAGATTCTTTACAACAATGCTGAAAACCCTGAAGCGACGGATTCTCAGAAGAAGGAAACGGCTGCCCAGGTCAAGGCGATTATTATCCGATCCAAACAGAAACAGAGGCCATGACTTGTTCATTCCCTCAAAAAAGATCCCTCCAGTAAATCCTGTTTACCGTGAGGGATCTTTTTAACGCTTAACGATTATGCTTATCATATTTGATGCTGTAGACACAGACAGAAACCGTCCAAAGCAACAGCACTCCTTTCACGGGCAAAGAAAGGGTAAAGCGCAGCAGATAGCTGGCCAGTACAATCCCCAGAATCAAAACAATACTGCCGATCATAATCAGCGTCATTCGTTTTTCAGACTTCATCGTTGTTTTCTCCTTGGATGACATCATCAATCGGGAAGCGCAAGGTGAGCTGGTAATGCAGGGAATCAGCAACGCTGTTGAGGCTTCCTTTGAATATTTCCATAATTTTGGTGCACGCAAGTATTCCGTAGCCCGAGGATGAATTGCTATGGGCCGAGGTGTTCACCCGGTTGGTGAAGGTCAGCAGCAAGGATGACCCATCACTTACGAACGTTATCGCAATTGCTTCGTCAAGATCCGCATATTTACGGATATTGGAAGTTACGTTGCTGATCAGGCGCTGAAGGTAGAAGGTGTTGCTGTTAATATACGCCAAGCGATTGGATTGAGGGGTTGTGATGGAAAGGTGAGCCGAACAATCAAAGAGATCATTGCGGATCATCTGGGTCACTGCCTCTGTAAACGCATGGACAAAGAGACGTTCAAACCTGATGTTGTTTTCCTGTTTCAAGGACAAGGAAGCAAAGAAACCGAAAAGTTCATTCGACATCTCACTGATCTGTGAAACCTTCAAGGAAGCGATTTTAAGGAAGGATTCCAGCTGCTGAGGATCACTGTAACGTTTTTCCTCAATCAATGTAAGATAACCCTTGAGAACAGTTAATGGCGTTCGCAGATCATGGGAAAGGTTGGTAATCAGTTCCTGATTCATCTGCATCGAGAATTCCAGATCAATTTGATTTTTTTTCAAGGAAGCAATCAGTTCATTGATCTGATGAGACAGTTGACCGATTTCATCCCGTCCAAAATCACTCACCTTGAAATCGCTGAAACCTGATTGCATCATATCCAACTCATTGCTGAGAATCTTAAGCTTTCGTGCATAAAGACCGGTGATAAAGAAAATCAGCAGCCCGAACAGAAGTCCGGAAACCATCAGGCCTACGGACACCGCCAGAATCATGGACTGTGTTTTGACTTCCAGGACCAATTCCAGTTGGTAATCAACGCCCTCGATGGTCAGGACATCCTGATAATAGCGGTAATCAAGTGTCTCACCGTATTGATCGTCATTAAAGGAATAATTATAGTAATAGACGGCATTGTAATTCTGATCATAGATTGTAATTGAATAATTTTCATGCTCCTGCAACCAGAGATCCAGCTGCTGGACTGATTCCAGTGATAACGCATGAACATTCACAAATGCTTGAATCTGTTCAGAACTGGATTGCAGCTCTTCTTGCACCCGTTCACTGCTGGTTTTACCGAGATCCAGCATCTGGGTCACCAAGAAAAGACACAGAAAGAAGACAAACACGGAAACAGCCAAAGACAGAAGAATGCCGATCATGAGTTTCAGGTGGATATTCATCCGATCATAGAGCTGCCTAAACAATCTGATAGCCTCTTCCCCAGACATTCAGAAGTATGGTCGGACGTTCTGGATTATCTTCAATTTTCTTACGAAGATTACGGATATGAACCATCACGGTATTGGAGGATGAATAAAGAAACTTATCCCCCCAGACGGCCTCAAAGATAGTTTCAATGGAGAGGACTTCACCCCGATGCTGAATCAGCAATTCCAGGATCCTGAACTCCCGATCTGTCAAATCAAGACGAACCCCTTCTTTGTACACTTCATGTGCTTTCAGATCAAGGGTCAGGCTGCGCAAGGTCATCAATGCCGGTTCAGGCTTCAGCGCAGAGCGATCGCCATAGTCATCATAGCGCCGCAGCAAAGACTTCACCTTGAGGGTCAGATCGGATAACGCGAAGGGTTTTGTCAGGTAATCATCCGCGCCGACTTCATAACCTTGAACTTTGTTGGTCATCATTGACTTGGCACTTAAAAATAAAACAGGGATTGAATAGGACTCACGGATACGCGAGCACGTCTCAAATCCATCCATTCCTTTCATCATCACATCAAGAATAACCAGACTGAATTCATCATTGATTGTTTCAAGGGCCATTTCGCCACTTTCAACACTCACAACCTGAAACTGTTCCAGTTCCAATGTCAGCTGAACGAGTTCACGGATATCGCGATCATCGTCCACAACCAGTATTTTACTCATGGGCACTCTCCTCTCATCATTCAAATTATACCATGACTAACGCCTTAAAGCCGAGAACGAAGCAGACTTTTCTGATAGCGGCTTACCAGGTTCAACAAGCTGTAAATCAGCAGGACCTCGACCGGATACATCAGCACCGCTTTAAGCGCACGCAAGGAAGAAATCAGGGCACTTCCATACATGATGTTCAGCCAGATCGGAACCAGGACAAAACTGAAGACAACGGTATTGACAAGAACCAGAACGAGGACACGGCTGATCTTAATCGGCTTCTGGAACAGAACTAGTCCATAGATCAAACCGCTCAGCAACGCATTGAACGTAAAGCCCAGGAAGAAAGGACCGCTAGGATTAAGCATATAGCCGATGATATCTGCCAGTACCCCGATGCCCATGGCAGGCCAAGGACCAAGAAGGTATCCGGCCAAGGCCAGAGCCAGGAAATTAAGGTTGATCTCCAGCAAGGTTCCAATCCGAATGGAAAAGAAGTTCAAGGTTACATCCATTGCGACGAATAAGGCCATCGCAATGAGCAGACGGGTCGGATTTTTCGGGTTTAACATAAAGCATCTCCTCTAAGGAGTACACTCAAAAAAGAGGCGAACGCGACCGGGTACCGCAAGCACAACGCTTTTCCTGCTGCAGCAACTTTCCATCTGCAGCTCCTTAACGCACATCGGTCTACTCCTGGTTCAATTCTAATCATTTATGTCTTCTTTGACAAGTCATGTCTTTGCTTTCGCCGATTTTCATCATCCATTCATGCGGATACGGCTTCACCTTTTCGTCATGAATGAACAAACCTGCACAAACCGGTCCTAATGTGTTAAAATCATTCTGGAAGATGGGAAAGGAATTATCATGGAAAAAATCACAGAACGACTCAGTGCCCTGATCGGCGATGCTTTTGTTTCAGCCGGTTTTGATTATAGCTTTGGCGAGGTATCCCTCAGTAACCGTAAGGACTTATGCCAATACCAATGCAACGGCAGTTTGAAAGCCGCTAAACAATTCAAGCAAGCTCCTCTGGCAATTGCCCGCCAGATTGCGCAAATTGTCCAGAATCACCCAATGCTTGCTCGGGTTGAAGCCATCCAGCCCGGCTTTATTAACCTGGATATCCGTGATGATTTCCTGGTCAATTACCTCTTGGAGATGAATGCGAGCGAAGCCTTCGGAATTCATCGTGGCCACCAGAATGAAACAATCCTTCTTGACTTTGGAGGACCCAATGTCGCCAAGCCGTTGCATGTCGGTCATCTGCGTTCTGCCATCATTGGTGAATCGATAAAACGATTAACCCGCATCTATGGCTATACGACCATCGGCGATATTCACTTGGGAGATTGGGGTTTGCAGATGGGGCTTGTCATTACTGAATTGCATGAGCGCTATCCTGGGTGGAACTGCTTCGCGGAAGGCTTTTCCGGCGATTTTGATCCAAGTATCCAGCTGACCAGCGAAATGCTGAATGAAGTCTATCCGACAGCCAGCGCTAAAAGCAAAGCAGACACGTACTACTACGACCTCGCCCAGCAGGCAACCTTGGAATTGCAACGGGGAAGAAACGGCTATCGCGTGTTATGGAAAGCCATCGTCCAGACCTCTGTCGACGATATGAAGCTCAGCTATAACCGCCTTGGCGTCAGCTTTGACCTTTGGTATGGCGAAAGCGATGCCGACCAGTATGTCGGTCAGCTCCTGGAAATTCTGACGCAAAAGAACCTCATGCGCTTAAGTGAGGGAGCCATGGTCGTGGATGTCGAAGCCGAGGATGACACAGCACCGATGCCGCCGGTCATTATCAAGAAGTCCAACGATTCCATCATGTATGCAACCTCAGATCTTGCAACGATTATCGAACGGCAGAAAGACTTTCAGCCGCAGAAAATATGGTATGTCGTGGACAACCGCCAGAATCTCCACTTTACACAGGTCTTCCGGGTTGCCCGCAAGGCCGATCTGATCCCTGAATCGACCGACCTGCAGTTTTTAGGTTTTGGTACCATGAACGGCAAAGACGGCAAACCCTATAAGACCCGTGAAGGCGGCATAATGCGCTTATCCGATCTGATCGACAACGCGAAAGACGCCGCCTACGAAAAGCTCAGTACCAGCGAATATGTCGTCGGCAATGAACTGGATATCCTGGCTGAAAAAGTCGGTGTTGCTGCAATCAAATTCGGTGATCTGATCAATCATCGGCGCAAGGACTACATCTTTGATCTCGATAAGTTCTTAGCTTTTGAAGGCAAGACCGGCAGCTACCTGCTCTACAGTATTACCCGGATTAATTCCATCCTTAATAAAGTCCAGCAGAACAACGATGAACTTGCGTCACTGGGTACGATTACATCTGACTCTGAACGGCAGCTGATGCTTGTTCTCGCCACGACCCAGGATGTCTTCGATCGCGCCTTGCTGGAACAAGCCCCGAACTACATTGCCGAGAACGTATATACAATTGCGGTAAGTTTCTCCAAGTTCTACAGTGAAAACAATATTGTTTTCGAAAAAGACAAAGAAACCCAGGCTGGCTGGATTTCCTTATTGAAACTGACCCGGAAGATTATGATCTTCCATCTTGATATCCTCGGGATTGAAACTGTCGAAAACATGTAAGCAAAGCAATTCAATCGCTTTGCTTTTTTTAAAGGCTTTCAATGTCATCATTTTTTAAGCGCCCTTTCCGGAACAGCAGATAGGCCAATCCCAAAGAGAGTGCCCCTGCCGGAATAATCAGCAGACTTGTTTGAGCAATCAAAGAAGGGACAGTGATGCAAAGCAAGGACATAATGACCAAAGGCAGGATCGCCATTTCCGGACTGCGTATAAAATACTTGAACCCCAACGCGCCGAACAAGGCAGGAATCACCATTTCAAAAGCAGGTTTGATTATCGGACTTTCCAGAACCGGGGTAAGAGGAATCATTGCGAGAACGCCGATGAAGACCATCAGCATTGTAACAAGCGATGAAATCGCAACAGACAGGGTTGAGACAACTTCGCTTTCCAACGTTCCTGCCTTCGTTTTCGCTATATCCCTGGCATTCATCACACACGGAATCTTCACACCCGTCACCTCACCGGTTATAAATGCCAGCGGTGATGCGACAGCACCCAGCATCGGGGTATACACAAGAAATTCAACGACCGCTACGGGAATATAGATAGGTGCAACACGAGCAATCCCTTTGATAAAACCCTCAAGACTCGGCAATGTGCCATCCAATACCAACGAGAACAAAAACGGTGAAACAACAAATGACACGGTCGTGACAATCAAGGTAATCTTTCCTATGCGAAAGAGAGTCGCGTAGATTTTCTGCGGTTTATTTGACATTTTTTCCTCCTTAGATATGAATCATCACTGCTGCGATCATTCCGATAAGCATGCTTGAAGCGACTGAAAAATTATCCAGCCAGTCCCATTTTTTCCACTTCCGTAACCCTTCGAAGATCAGCATGCTCACCCCAGAAATACACGCGATAATCAACGGCATCCAATTGGTATTCCGAACACTATCGCCAATATACGAACCGAAATAGGCAGAGCATAATCCGATAAACATCGCAACTGTCGCAAATGCACCGAAGCCATTGCTTTTGGCCGTGGTTTTGGAGCGCTGTTCCAACCGGTTCAGATACCGTTTCAAAAAGAAGATGCAACAGATCAATCCACCGATAATCCCCACAGCCATAACAAGTGCTACTGTGCCGAAATCAGAAGCAGTCATCGATCCCAGATCCTGTATCCCATGATAGCCCAAAGCCTGCAGCGAAATGTCCGTGACCTGCAATTCATACTGAAGGGCCCCGATCACTGACAACCGCAGCCATGCCATCGGCACACCCAGCGTCCCGCTTAACGCAATCATCCCGATCAGAACACTTGTCGCGGGCAATATCGTAAATGTTGCACTGGATACCATCACACGATGAACAACCTTCTGATCCATGTCCAATGCCCTGCTTAAAGAAAGACTCTTGCGGATCAAGATCACGCACATTACCGCTAGAAAGAAAAGAATTGCCCCGCAAATCAAATACATCGGCCAGGAATTCACCATTTCAAAATACGTCACTTCACAAACCCCCTTATCTGTGTGTATTCTACA
>CALNCD010000166.1 GCA_937874965.1 uncultured Erysipelotrichaceae bacterium
TGGAAATCGTAGAACAGTTCATCTGTTTTCTTTGAATCCGGAACAAAATAAGGAGTACGGATTAAATCGCGTAATACAAAAGGCTGTTCATTCTGATTCAGCAGAAGGTGAAACAGATCCTTGACATGCAGGATACCCACGACATTATCGAGATTTTCTTCGTAGACCGGATACCGGGTATACTTTTCTTCATCGATCAAGGCACTCACTTCTTCAATGGTCGCATTGACGGAAATTGAAGCAACTTCAGTCCGATGCGTCATGATGTCAGAAACTTCCATGTTATCAAAGTCAAAAACATTATTGATCATCAAGCGCTCATTTGTGGAAATACCACCCTTTTCCTGACCGGCATCAACCATCATCCGAATTTCTTCTTCTGATATTTCAGAATCAGTTTCGTTCGGATCGATTCCGAAAATACGCAGAATAAGATTTGTGAGAATCGTCAGCAGCTTGACCAAGGGCAAGGAGACAATGCTCAGGATACGCATGAATTTCACAACAAGAAAGGAATACTTCTCAGCGTGCTTCATCGCAATGCGCTTTGGCACCAGTTCACCAAGGACAATCTGCACAACCGAAAGAACGATTGTGATAATGACGACAGCAATGGTTTTGGACGTTGCAAATGACATTCCTGGAACGATCGACTGAACAAAATTACCAACCGGTTCCGCAAAGGAATCAGAGGCAAACGCTGAGTTCAGAAATCCAGCAAGGGTAATGCCGATCTGGATAGTCGAAAGAAACCGAGTCGGCTCCTTCAGCATCGTCTGAACCCCCTTCGCATTCTTGTTGCCCTCTTCCGCAAGCATATCGACGCGATTGTCATTCAGGGAAACGAAGGCCATCTCTGTGGCCGCAAAAAAAGCATTAATCAAGATCAAGATAATAAGAACGATGATATTCCCCATTAGTCAGTGCCTCCCCAAGACAACAAAAAAAGGAATTCACTGAATCCTGAGATAAGGTTTTCTGAATTATCATGGCAAAAGTAAATAGTTCGGGCCGGGTCTTCCACGTAGCATCCTCCATTAAAATCACCTTCATTGTATCGACTCAGCCCTTTAAAGTCAAGCAAACCGCCAGGACTACGCCGATGATCCCCGCTCCAGATAACGCCGGAGCGATTCATACGTGTTGTCCGTCCCTTCACAGACAACCGCTAATAAACAGCGTTGAAGAACAGCACCGATCTGATCGTCAGAGTAGCCCATCGCCTTGACATCATCGCCATTCATGGCTAATTGATCCCGACGTTCAATCACACCAGCACGCTCCATCTCCTCCAGAACTGCCTTGCAGCCATCGATACGCGCCACCGCCGGCTTGGCCAGCGATGACTTGGCCAGATTATCCGAACGCTTCAATTCCAGAAGCTTCCAGAGCGATAAATATCCAAGCGTTACCAGCCACCGGCCGACATCTGCACGTGTGGGATCAATAGGAACATCATGATAGCGGATTAAACGAAGAACTTCCTGTAATCGGGCCTTTACCATCCCTAAACCTTCCAGATCTTTACGGGCCATATCCGCACTTTGGAGACTATGACCAGGATAGTGGGCAATTCCCTGCTCATCCACATGTCTGGTCAATACTTTTCCGCAATCATGATAAAGGGCAGCAAACCGCAAGGCTTCATCAGCGCGAACACCTTCGACAACTTGCAGCGTATGTGTCCAAAGATCAAAACGATGAAAAGGATTATTCTGTGCAAAGCCAACCATTCCGCTTAACCCTGGCAAGCGCTTCGTAAGGATCACATGATACCTTTCAAGCCAACGGCGGATTGAATCAGATGTTATTATTTCCTGAAGTTCACGATAGACTCTCTCTTTGCTGATGAATGTCAGCAGATCACAGCATTCGAACATCGCCGCTTCCGTCTTCTTCTCGATATGAAAATCAAAACGGCACGCAAAACGGATTCCCCGCAAGATACGCAAGGCATCCTCCCTGAAACGGATCTGCGGATCCCCGATTGCCACAATCCGCTTCTCCTTTAAATCCGCAAGACCGTTGAAACTGTCAATAAGCCCCTCATCTGGATGATAGGCTAAAGCATTGATGGTGAAATCACGCCGGCTCAAATCACTGAAGAGACTTTCAACAAAAGAAACGTCCTCGGGATGGCGATGATCAACATAGATTCCTTCACTGCGAAATGTTGTAACCTCATAGGTGCGGCCATGGACAATAACGCCCACCGTTCCAAATCGCTCACCGCTCAAAAGCAATCGATACGATGCAAACAGATCTTTGACACGATCAGGCGGAGCACTCGTCGCAATATCGATATCACGGTATGAACGATGAAGCAAGGCATCACGCACACACCCGCCCACAAAGTACGCCAGATATCCAGCCTGATTCAATGTGCTTATGAGTTCTAAGGCATCGTGTTCCCCGATAAACATGATTTACTCCTTTCGATCCAAATAATCTTTCAGCAGCTCATACGCCTTCGTAAACCGAATCGGCACAGCGAGCGGAAATGCCTTCTTGAAATGCTTGAAATGTTTGATATTGGATGATAATTCGTTAAGAATATCATCCCGCTGAGCCCTGAGCGGATCACTGATCCGGGCCGTCAGCTCTTTTTTCAACAACGCCCGAAGATCGCTTTCTGTAACCTGCAACCGCAATTCCTCCAGTTTTCCAGAAAGACGCGCAGTGACATGGTTCACCTGAATGAGACGATAGACTGTCATGGCGAAATCGACAAGAAACCCGCAGCCTAGGCAAATAACACCGATGACCAATACGGACTGCGGAATACGTGCAACCCAGGATGCAATCAACGGCTGCACACCATCAACCATGACTACACCTGCAACTCCCCAGATCAGCGAAAACAACAAGCAGACATACCCATGGATATTGAACGGCATCTTTGAATAGTCCCACCAACGCTGATGGAACAGTGTTTCGAGAATCCATCCCGTCAGACCCTCGATGATTGTAGTGAGCAGGACCGACCCGAGAAACAACAGCACAAGATTGGACTTCAGAAAATCCAACCCAACAATCAACAAGACAACGCCAATGCCGTAGATCGGGCACCACGGACCGATGAGAAATCCCCGGTTAATCCACTGATGGTGCTTAAACCATGCAAATAGGACTTCGCAAAGCCAACCCAGAATCGCATAAATCAAGAAATACAAGATAAAACTGAACAAGCTATTTGCATTCATGTTAATCCCTCTTTCGGTTATTATACCGTGGATTGGTCTGTAAAACAAAAAAAGTAGGATAAATTATCCTACTTGACTTCGATCTTCTGAATGGCCGGTTCACTCTTTTCCTTATCAGGAAGGGTTACCTTCAAGACACCATTGTCGTAACTCGCATCAATCGCATCCGAATTAATATTTTCGAAGCGGATCTGGCGGTTGTACTCACTGTGTCTACGGCTGCGATACACATATTCACGATTGTCATCATTGACCTCTTCGTCATCGTGCTTGGCACTGACGCTTAGAATGTCATTATCGAACTGAATATGAATATCTTCCTTCTTATAGCCAGGAATATTGATTTCTACGGTGTACTTGCCATCTGCATGATAGATATCAATGTTATTGCCGAATGAATAACCTCTCATCAATCCATCATTGAAGAATGAATCTAAAAACGAATCCGGACGTGTCATCAGTGAATTTTTCATAAGTGTTAAATCCTCCTTAGCAGTCATCTTACGTATCTGCTATTTATATTAGTATTATAACACTTTAATTAGCACTGTCAATGGTTGAGTGCTAATTATTCGAAAGTTTCGTAATGACTGAGCTCAACTTTCGCCTTCACCTGATCCAGGATTGCACTGACAATCTGATGCATCTGCTTGCCATCCCGATAATCTGCACTTGCACAGTAATTGACCCTTCCATCTCTCACTAAGGTCCTGACATCATGTTTTGACTTCTCGCTGTGCTCGTTATAAATTGCGATTGAATTCCCGCCCTTTTCCAGAACAAGACGCATGCAAGGAATATCCGTCATCCCATCCCCGATGTAGATCATGTTCTCAAAAGGAACCTTGCGTTCACGATGAGGAACAAAGGCATTCAGTCTCTCGGATTCATTGACATCGAGAACCCCTTTGTTGATTCTGAAAATATACTGGGTCTTGGTCGTATAATTCACTGCCTGAGCCGGCCATACGGCAACGTCCTCTGTATAGACATACTCGCACGCGTAAATTTCCTTGAAATGCCTGGCAATCGTCGTACCTTCAATGATTTCCTTCAATCCGGACGATACGATGTAATGTTCAATGACCAACCCGCGGCGCTTTCCCTCTTGATTAATCAGATCAAACCACTCTTCTACACCCGGAAACAAAGCAACACCCTCAGCCAGGGAAGCCAACCCGCTCCGCGTGAGCGGTTTTCCGCTGGCCTTTGCCTGATCCAGCATACATTTCATATAGGACAGAATCTGATCCATACGATGCTTCTTCGCCTGTTCACTGACTGTTTTCCAGAAATCTTCTGTCCTCAAGTACCCAAGAGAAGGAATAAAGCCATATTCCTGCATATCTTTGGGTGATAATGTCTTATCAAAATCATACATGATTGCAACGACGTTTCTCAGCATACCGCACCTCTGTTTTCCTTAGACTCATTCTACCATAGATTGAAAAAGGCTTAGCACAAACTAAGCCTGAAAATCATCACCCAGTACTTTTTCCTCCACCCATTCACGGCCATCACGCTCAAGCATTTCCCGCGCCTGAACAGGACCATCATCAAAGGATTCATAAAAATACAGCTGGACATTCTGCCTAGGCATTTCACGATTGAGATCCTCGATAAACTGCCAGTTATTTTTCGCAATATCCCAGCTTGTAAACAAAGAACTATCCTCTGCGAAAGCTGCAAACAGCAACCGCTCATACGCTTCCGGCGTATTGATACGGTTTTCATAGATGCAGCTCTGACAGAAATCCATGAACACGCTCTGCAGCGAATATTCCTGTCCAGGCTTCTTGATATTGAAACGGAAATAGACCCCTTCATCAGGCTGCACCTTGATCAAGAGCACATCATTCTTGGCCTGCTCACCATGATAGAAACTTTTCTTGAAGGTAATCGCAATTTCCGTCGAACGCTTGTGCATCCGTTTCCCCGTCCGGATATAAATCGGGACGTCTTTGAAGCGAGGCGTATCAACCTCAAGCTTCAAGGCAGCATATGTCTCCGTCATCGACTGTGAATCGACCTTCTCCTCGTGCCGATAGGAGCGGTTCTCCTCGCTCTCTCTGGCCACTGTATACTGACCGACCACCAAGCTGGATCCCAGTTCTTCTCCTTGCGGAAAGCGAACCTTCGCAAGAACAGCGTATTGGGCATCATGAATTGAGCGAGCACTTTCATCAAGCGGTTTTTCCATCGTCACCAAAGACAGGATCTGCAGGAGGTGATTTTGAACCATATCCTTGATGGCTCCGGTATGGTCATAGTAATTTCCTCGGGTTTCAACACCGACCGTTTCCGCAGCGCTGATCTGAATATTATCAATGTAATCCCGATTCCAGATCCCTTCGAAGATCACATTGGCAAAGCGGATTGCCAGAACATTCTGAACCATTTCTTTCGCGAGGTAATGATCAATCCGATAGATGTTTGAAGGAACGAATACTGTTTCCAGTACCTCATTGATTTCACTGGCCGTTTGCAGATCGTCGCCGAAGGGCTTCTCGATAATAATAAGATCCTGCGGGTTTTGAGTTGCCAATCCTGCTTTCGCAAGGTCTTGTGCAATCACCACAAAAGAAGCAGGAGAGACCGCAAAGTAATACACCCTCTGGGCACTGCGGTCAGGATCCAGCGTATTCAAGCGTTCCCGTAAAGGACCATATCCATCCGGTACATTGAAATCCATTTGAAAATACTCGACCTTCTCACAGAATCGCTGATAGCTCTCTTCATCAATCCTGAACCGGGCATTCCCTTCGATCCAAGAGCGCATCTGCTCATGATAGCTTTCACTGGTATAAGGCCGACGACCGATAATCAAAACCCGGAACCGAGTCGGAAGCCGATCTGTCTTCTGAAGATTATAGAGTGCGGGAAGGAGTTTTCTGAAGGTCAGATCACCTGTACCGCCAAAGAGAATCATCAGCTGGTTTTCATTATTGAACAGCTGGCCATTCATGATGGAATACCCCTTCCTTGTCCGTTCTTTCAAACGTATGGGCTCCAAAAAGATCACGCTGAGCCTGAATCAGATTGGCACTGCTGTCGGCTGATCGATAACCGTCAAAGTAACTCAACGCACTCATGAATCCCGGAACACTTACACCCTGCAAGGCAGCAGCACTGACTACACGCCGCAAATCTGACTGCGTCGTGTTGGCAATGGCCGCAAAGAAACCATCCAGAAGCAGATTATCAAGATCACTTGATTCAAAAGCTTTGGATATATCATTCAGAAACTGCGCCCTGATAATGCATCCGCCACGCCAGATTTTTGCGATCTTTGCGAAATCCAATGACCACCCGTAGGTTGTCATGGCCTGCTTCAACAAGTCAAACCCTTGGGCATATGAGATGATTTTACTTAAAAACAGAGCATTCTCCAACTGATCAACCAATACCTGACGATCAATACCACCCGGATCACCCTGATATGTCAGAACTGCTGAAGCCTTGACGCGCTCATCCTTCATGGCGCTCAGGAAGCGGGAGAAAACCGCAGACGTGATCACCGAAGTATTTATACCGAGATTAACCGACTCTTCGACAGTCCACTTTCCTGTCCCCTTCTGACCTGCTTTATCCAGAATCACATCAATCAGATCTTTCCCTGATTCCGGATCTTTTTCCTTGAAAATAACACTGCTGATCTCAATGAGGAAGCTTTCCAGTTTCCCTGCATTCCAGCGGGAAAACACATCACCGATCTCACTGTTGGAAAGTCCAGCGATCTGCTTGAGAATCCAATAGCTCTCCGCAATGAGCTGCATGTCACCGTACTCAATGCCATTATGGACCATTTTGACATAATGACCTGCACCATCCGTTCCGATATAGGTGCAGCACGGTTCACCGTTGACCTTTGCTGAGATTGCTTCAAAGATCGGCTGGACTTTCTGATAATCCTCCAGGGGTCCCCCTGGCATGATAGCAGGGCCGAAACGAGCACCCTCCTCACCGCCGGAAATACCTACACCCAGATACACCAATCCTTTGGATTCCAAAAGCGCAGAACGGCGACGGGTATCCTGGAAATAGGAATTTCCCCCGTCAATGACAATATCACCCTGATCCAACAACGGAATAAGCTGATCAATCATTGCATCAACCGGCTGACCTGCCTTGACCATCAGAATCATTTTACGTGGTCTCTCCAATGATTCCAGAAACGCTGGCAACGTTGGATATGCCTGGATACTCTTATCCTTATTGGCCTCATACACCTTTTCCGCAACCGCAACCGTACGATTGAATATACCAACCCGATAGCCATGATCCGCAATATTCAATGCTAAATTGCTCCCCATGACAGCCATCCCGATGACACCGATTTGATTCTTCATAATTTACCTACCTTCATGACTCTATTCTAAAGCCTTTTCCAAGTGAATGAAAGAAAAAAGCAACCTCACCTTATTTTTTTCAGAAAGCCGCTCAGCAGTTACATTTAGAACTCTCACTCTAAAAAATGAATAATGAAAGATTCTCAATGATTAATGACTATATGCTCAGTTGAAGATGCAGATGCCAGTCGATACTGCCTTTGTTTACGATCTTCTTTATCGTCAAGTCCTCCATTCCTTCATCAACGTCAGCTTTGAAAACAATGAGGAGAGGCGTAACCAGATCAGTTCCCTTGATAAGCAGCCTCGAAACAAGAAGCCGCTTTAGGTTCATTCATTGTTTTCACACCTGACTAGGCATGCTCTGATAAAAACCGTTCAAATTGCCGCCAGGCATCTTGTCCCTCCGGAAACCAATCCCCATAAATCTCAGGAAAATTGTGATAGAGTCCCTCATAGACATGAAGTTCGCTGATTCGTCCTGCCGCCTGAAGTTTAGCATGCAGCGTTGTACTATCACTCAGCAGCATTTCATAGCTTCCGACACTGATCAGAACAGGCGGAAAATCATGGTACTCTGCATAAACCGGTGAAAGGTAAGGATCATAGACATCCGCAGAGCCCGCATAGGTCTTCTCAACCCCTGCCGTCTTTGGATCCCAGCCGGGCTTGCTGCCGAACATGACATCCCGATAGAGATTTTGCTGATAGGACTCGCCTTGATCCGCCAAGTCAATCCATGGACTGGAAAGGGCCAATGCCTTAGGCAAAGGCATGGCATGATCACGCAGATAAAGTGCAGTTGCCAACGCAAGATTTGCCCCAGCACTATCCCCGAAGAAAAGAATATTTTCGCCTTTATAGCCTTGATCGAGTAAGTACTGATAGGCTTCCAGCGCATCCTCTAAGGCAGCTGGATAAACATATTCCGGTGCAGTCCGATAATCAAGGGTCGCGACATGCGCAATCCCTGTCTTCTTGATCAAACACACGGCGACATCCCGATAAGAATCACTCATGGCCGAAACATAAGCCCCTCCATGAAATTGGAAAATAAGTGTGTTGTTCTTCGTTGCATCTGGTCCGCTCAGGAACTCTAGGGTTGCATGAGAAAGCTGAACTTCAGTCCTGCGAAAGCCGGCGGGGACTTGCCAATGACTCTCTTTGGCTGTTCCTGAGGCAACTGTACCGCTTGGCGAAAGAATAACCTGCCGTATGATACTGCTGATCAGATGAGCACGATAGGAAACGGACAGATTCTCTCTGGAAACAAACGTGATGCCAAACCCTAAACAGGCAACCAGGATAAGAACAAGAAAACGCTCACCCGCATGATTCCACGTCAACGATTCGGAAAACATGAAAACGACACCAACAGCCAATCCGAACAAAGCAAGATAACCATACCAACGGTTCTGCATGAGATAGAGCAAGAAGAACAAAAATAAGATAATTATTAAATAAAGAATTATAAATACTATTTTTTGAACCATAATATTACCTCCATCTGCTATCATATCATTTATGAAAACAGAAGAAAACCGCAGAAATGAAATACGCTTAGGACGAGAGGGAATCCTACCCGTTACCTTCTGTTGCATACCGGAAATAACGTTTGAATCGGATGAAAGTTTCAAATGCGGAAACTCGAAATTCCATTCATTCAAGAGGATACCGTTTTGATTGCTTGACCGCAAAAAGGAATAACCCGTTGTCGGTTATTCCTTCATCGCTGCAACTGTTTCCAGAACCCTCTTGGTTCTCGTTTTTGAAATGATGTTCTATTCCTCAAAGAAAGACGTAACTGTCGAAACAATTGTTTTCGCATCAAGATGCAGTGCTTCCCGCAGGTATTCTTCGGTGCCTACTTCACTGAAGCGATCATTGATTGAGACCTGAGCAAGCCGGGCTTTGGGTGCTTCAAGTTTTGCCAGTTCCGTTCCGACAATCGAACCTACACCGCCGAAGCAGGAGTGGTTTTCAATTACTACGAGCAATGCATGTGAACTGGCCAATTCCTGAATCAGTTCATAATCAAATGGCTTGATACTGAAGACATCGACAAGGGTGGGATTGTATCCAGACTCTTTGAGAATCTTTGCAGCTTTCAATGTCTCCACAATCATATCTCCGACGCTGATTAGAGCGACTCTTTCCCCTTGAGCGATCACATTGGACTTGCCCAGCTCAAAGGTTGAATCATCCGTATAGATCCGTTGCGAATTCTTGCGGACAGCCCGGGTGTAATACGCTCCCTTCCGGGAATAATAGTGATTCAGTATCCAACGGACTGACCGTATCAGCGGGTGCTGTGATAATCAGATTCGGAAGAGCATTCAAAATCGCAATATCTTCGATACTTGTATGCGTTCCGCCGTTGAATTGAGCCCAGTATCCTGGTTCTGAGCCGTAGATATGCAGGCTGTTTGCCGAATAAGCAAGACTCATGTAGATCTGGTCCAAAACTCTTCGGGTCGCAAAAGGGGCAAAGGAATGGGCAAAAGGTGTCAGTCCGGTCAACGACATGGCTGCTCCGGCGGAAATCATATTGGCTTCAGAAATTCCCATATTGACACACTGATCAGGAAATTGCTTGAATGTCTTGGTCGATCCGGAGGAGCTTCCTAAATCTGCATCGAGCATCACTACATGCGGATCTTTACGCATCAATTCAATTAACGTTTCCTGATAGGCTTGGCGCATTTCATCGTTTTCAATCCGTTCACGTAGATGCCACCCCATCAGTTCAACCCCCACTTTCTCTTAATGATATCCAGTTCTTCACGAATAGCCTTTACATCTTCCTCCGCAAAACGCATGTGGTGGTTATCCGGATAATCTTCAACATATCTGATGCCTTGTCCCTTTGTTGTATTCAAGACAATACAGCTTGGCAACGGACTTGACTGAACCGCTGTCAGCGCCTGATCAATATCCGCAACAGAACTTCCATCAACACTATAGGTGGTGAATCCCAGAGCACTCATGACGCGTTGATAATCCAAGGCAACACTCACTTCCTCAACCGGTCCATCCAACTGCAACCTGTTTCTGTCAATGAAGATGATTAGATTGTTCAGTTTCTTGCCTAAGGCGAATTGGAAAGCTTCCCAAACCTGGCCTTCATTGCATTCACCGTCACCGATAATGCAATAGACCTTATTCCCTTGTCCCAATGAACCAGCCGTGCAATCAACACCTGGTGTTCTTAAGCGATCCGGATGTGAGGGCAGGGTGGTTCCATTTTCATTGAGCGTATTCAAGGTTGCCAGCGGAAAGAAACCCTTCAGTGCCAACGTGGCATACAAGGCTGGACCAGCATGGCCTTTGGAAAGGACAAACCAGTCACGATCCATCCATTTCGGATTATGCGGATCAACCTTCATAACCTTGCCATAGAGAACGGCCAAGGTCTCCACAATCGAGAGCGATCCTCCGATATGCCCATATGTCCTATGCAACAGCAATTCTACAGTGGCAACTCGTATTTCATTGGAAAATCGTTCTAAAACCGTAAGTTCCTCACCAGAACTCATGCGTGTCCCTCGTGCTCTTCAAAGTAAGTCTTCAATTTCTGAGTTACCTCATCAATCGAAACAATATTCTGCAAGGCAATAACATCCCCATAACCCTTGACTGAATCCACAATATCATTGCCGACAACAAACAGATCAGCAACCCCATTATAGACCTCGCTCACCGACCCATGGGATACTTCAATCTCTGTTTTCCCAAGGGTTTTAAGAGCTTTCTGAACATTCATTTCAACCATAAACGATGAACCCAGCCCTTGACCACAACAACACATAATTTTTTTAACAGCCATAACCATTACTCCTTCACTTATCAATTATTTAGCCAATTTCTTCGGAACAACAATATTGTAGATAATCGGAATCAAGAACAGCACGACGCAAATCACGAAGAGTACGGTACCGTTCTTTAACAATGATGCCAGATTCCCAAGGAGAATACCGACTACGGTAAAATCAGCATCTGAGAACGTCGTGTTCGCAAATCCCAGGCCGCCAAGGACAGGCATCAGGAAGGCAGGCAGGAACGTGATCAGAATACCATGCAGGAAACTGCCGACGACCGACCCTTTCAAACCGCCCTCAGCATTGGCAAAGACACCAGCTGTCGCACCGCAGAAGAAGTGCGGGATGACGCCAGGCAGAATCAATGCGAAAGCAAAACCGAAACTGTTGTTGAATACGATGATCATCAGCAATCCAACGATACCGCCGACAAACGAACTTAAGAAACCGATCAGGACCGCATTAGGTGCGAACGGGAAGACAATCGGGCAATCCAAGGCCGGTTTAGCATTCGGAACCAATTTCTCAGAGATTCCTTTGAACGCAGGAACAATTTCGTTGAGAATCAGCCGAACCCCTTGTAAAACAATATAGACACCAGCTGCGAAAGTCACTGACTGCATGATGGAGAACAACACCCAGTTCTGACCCCCAAGCTGACTTGCATCAAAGCCAGGCTTATTCGACGCAATGCCGGTAACGATCAGGAAAAAGATAAGCATGGTCAAGGCAATCGCAATGGACGTATCCCTAAGGAAACTGAAACGCTTCGGGAACGAAATATCTTCAGTGGTCTTAACTTTGATTCCTTGCTTTTCCTTTTCTTCTTTCTTGAACAGTTTGCCGATATAGGCTGCAAAGACATAGCCGATTGTTCCGAAATGACCGAATGCCACATCATCATTTCCGGTAATCTTACGGACAGTCGGCTGAGCAATTGCCGGGAAAAATGCCATAACCAATCCCAAAAGCAATGAGCCAGCGACAATCAGCTGCCAACCGCTTAATCCGGCAACATTCAAGACGACAGCCAATAAACAAGCCATGTACAGCGTATGATGTCCAGTCAGGAAAATATACTTAAGTCTGGAAAAACGAGCGATAATGATATTCGCAACCATTCCCAAGGCCATGATATAGGCGGTACTCTGTGCGAATTTCGAAAGCCCCAAAGAAACGATTGCTTCATTGTTGGGTACGACACCGCTGACATTGAAGGCAAAATTAAAGAAATTGCCGAAATAGCCCAAGGAACCTTGAAGAACACCTGCTCCAGCAGACAATACAACAAATCCAAGAATTGTCTTAATGGTCCCCTTAATAACATCTTCAAAAGGTTTCTTCTGTGCAACTAAACCGATTAGCGCTACCACACCGACCAAGATTGCCGGAGTTGATAGAATCTGCTGTAGGAAATCCAATACTGTCAACACAATAATTAATCCTCCTCTTTCTCTTTTCCCCTGCTGTTTAAGATTCGGAAAGCCTCATGACTGGTTCTTGCCTGCAGTAATTTCTCAATCAAACCTTCATCCTGAAAAATACCTGCCAGGCTCATCAATGCCGATAAGTGACTTTCTTTGTCCGTTGTAGCAAGAGTAAATAATAAACGGACATCATAGCTTGTCGGGCTGAAAGAGATCGGATCTTTGAGAATTAAGAGAGATATCTGCTTTGTAATTACACCGTTTTCAAAACTTGCATGTGGCATCGCAATTTGCGGAGCTAATACATAATAAGGACCATATTTTGCTGTCGCCTGAAGAATTGCTTCAGGATACTCAGCAGTAACATACCCGCCATCAATCAGAATCTGACAACCCAATCGGATTGCATCCTGCCAGGACTCGACATGGTCTTTGATCACAATATTCTTCTCCTCTAACATTCCATCCAACATAATCATACCCTTTCTATGACTCTATAGTTATAGTCTACTTAGACACTGGCGAATATTGAAGTCCAACCATGAAAGAACATTGTGTGCAAACGCAGTATTATGATCTGACTCCGTAAAAATCAGCCAGATGCGACATGACTTCAGTTTCCGTCCTTGACTGTACGAGCTTGTCATAGATTTCCTGATTCTGAAAAAGCTCCAGAAAATCTGAAACGATCTTTAAATGCGACGTACGATCAAGTGCTGCCAACACGATAACGATCTGTACCTTGTCATGTTCACCAAAAGCGATCGGACACCTGGAAATCAACAATGAACAGGAAAGCTCATGAATAGTTGATGGCGCATTGGCATGAGCGAATGCGTAGGTCTCATTCATTACAATATAAGGGCCATGAGTCCTGACACTCTCAATCATTGCCTGAGTATACGCCGGTGTGATTTTATTCGATTTCAGTAACGGGGATGCCGCCTCTGCAATTGCCGCTTCCCACGTAAGTTCTTCCTGACTGAACTGAATTTCATTTTCACCCAGAATTTCAATCAAGCGAACTTTATGACCCTCACCAAGATCCTGCTTGGACCCAAACAGCAAGGATTTCAATTTGGTTTCCACAACCGCATGCTGGCTATCTTTAATATACGGCGCAATCACTTTCAGCACATTGGTTAGATTAAAGGCACTTTGGGTTTCACTGATATAATTCCCCGCCATCTCAATGATGCGGTTCTTTTCCCTGTCACTGAGAATCGGATGCACCTGGATATAGTTCAGACGATCATCGAGTTTAATCGTCGAAATGATAAAATCATACTCTGCACTAAGGGTCTCAAGTTCTGCTTCGCTGTAAGAGCCCACTACTGAATACATAGGATTCAGGCTCTCAATCTCACTTTGCAACATCACTGAAGTGGAAATGCCATTCGGACAGACCAGCAGGATGTTAACTGACGAGTGTGCAGCCTTCGTCCTGCGGATGAATCCCCCGAAGATCATCGTGATATAAGCGGCTTCATCGTCGGTAATCATCGTCTTCAGCCGTTCACGAAGAACATCACAGGCCAGATGTGTGATTTTAAACAGATCCTTATAGGACTCCTTTATTTTGGAAAGCAATGGATTGACCAGATTTACTCCGTATTTATAACGCTGATATGTGACGACAATGTGCTGCATAAGCGCCTTCTTAAGATCTTTGTCATCACTGAAGGTAATTGCACTCGCTCGGCTGAAACGTTCTACCATCTCATCAACAATCGCTTCGTAGTACTTTCTATCTGCTTCTCCTAAAGTCATCGGATCGGACTGAACACTCGTACTCAGGAGATACGCAGCAACATAATAGCAGTTGTTTTCATCCAGTTGTTTAAAAGCCTGCTGAATCATAATCAGCAGCGGTGTTCCCTTAATGGAATCAAAATCAAAGTCATCCCCAAGCGTAATTGTGCTTTGCTGGATCCAGACAATTAGGATAGACAAAACCTCAAGGGCGCCATTTACATAGGTTACCCTGGCGCTCAGCTCTATTTCTTTGAGACTGCCATAAATGGTTTGAATTGCACTGATTTCTCGTGCATCAATCACAGCATACTTCTGCAACAGTTCCATTTCCTGTTGAAAAACAGCAAAGGTCAACAACTGATACAACATAAAAACCAAGGCTGAACGACGATGAAATTCATCACCGGTAATCGAATAGCAATTCAGCTTGCTGTCGTAATGAATATTCAAGCCATACCCAGCCAAATCCTTGCGAATCAGTTTGATATCAGAAAATACCGTATTCCTGCTGATTGCAAACACGGTTTCCATTTTCGAGACAGAGAAATCATTATCCTTTTTGAACAACAGGATCTTCTCCAAGATGATCCGCTCCGATTGCCGCATGTAGCTGTCTGCACTCACATGCGCCGTGTTCAAGGTGCTGCTCAGAATTTTCCGCTGACACTCGTTGAGAAAAAAACCGTAATTGCGCTGTGTGAAAATCGGCTCGCAATCCTGTGACTCAAACAACGCATTGATCTCAGTCATGACCGTATAAAGACTACGTCTTGAAATCCCGACATAATCGGCAAGATAGATTGCGGAAACAGCCGATGTTTCCTGCAACAGCAGTTTCCCGACTTCAACAGCATTCATCGATAATTTCATCATGACCTCCTTCGCTGACACCAGCCATGCTGTCATTGATTGTACTCTCCAACCAATCATATCATTAACCCCGGATCATTGACCAGTTACCGCTGTCATTCAATCGTGTAAAACATAGCCTGCTTCGATGATTACTTATCCATAGACATGTCCCATGACAAAACTACTCCGAAGGCATCGTCTACCTCTACGAAGCATATAACCCTCATTCCAAGTCAAGTGAAAACAAAAGAACTCTTACCCTCTTTCTCAGTTCTCTTGCATTAAATAAATTCACAAAACATCATGTCCTTTAATAAAACTCAACGGCTTTATTTCATCCAAGAATCCTGAATCAGCAGTCGGATAGCATAACATCCGCATATGAATATGAATAATTCTATTCTAGGATTGGTTCTCTCCTTCCAGAAATTTGACCATGAACTGCACCTTCTATTTTTTCTGATGTTGATGGAATATGTATTAATCTTGGTCTTGCCCGCTCTTTAATATCTTCGGTGACAATCGTTTCAACACTTCTGCTTTTAATGTGACTAACACCAATAATTCATTGACAGAAATAATTATCTTTTTTAGAGGTGTATCTGATATACTCAATTCGTTTATTCACGGCTTTTTGTGCTTCTTCCATACTCGCAAACTTATGTTTAATTTGAATATTACACATCGTTATTTCTCTAGCAGACATACTTATCACCTCATAATCACTTTAATCTCAGTGTAATCACAGCATACTTCGCTTGTGTGCGACTTTATTTATTCTTCAATACAAATCTCGTTCAAACAGATAAATACCTGTAAATCACCTTTATCAACCCGAGTAAAAGCAACCGTATTTCAGGTTGCTTTTATTCTAATTATTCTCTGGTAGTTCGTCTTCATGTGGTTTTCTAACCAATGGGATTAATCTTTCAGTTGATGCACCAAACTTCTTATAGTTTTTTCTTGCCTCTATAAGTGATACTTTGTTTGGTCCAATTGCAATATCTACTTGTTCTTGACCTACAATATCATATTGCCAAAAACAAATTGGACAAATATCAACAATAACTTCTTCACCCCAGTCCTCTATCGTGTAGTTAAAACAACACGGGCACTCAATCTTTTTCATCGTTAATCTTCCTCTCTAAAATTACGGTTTAAATTTTGAAATCTGTTCTAACCAGTAATTTATTCCAGTATCTGGCTTGAAGTATGTTGAGATTCCACCATATTCATTGATGCTTCCAAAAGTATTTGTAGATGCGTCATATTGAAAGTATGTGCCACCATTTGATGTAAAACTTTCTGAACCAGTTGGTGGATTATCCAGAAAATCTCTAGCACTGTTTAAGTAGTCTTGGCTAGAACTTGAGC
>CALNCD010000167.1 GCA_937874965.1 uncultured Erysipelotrichaceae bacterium
TTGGAAGTAACAATAGAAGCGCTCTTTCATTTGTGTCTTCGAGATTGTCCTGAAAATATAATGTGCAGTGAATGCGACAATCTGACGGGGCCAGTAGCGAAACAGGCTCGGCTTCCGGCGCAAGGAATACACATAGAATTGAATTGAACTATCTTTTGGATAGATGGTTTTATCGAAGTCGTAAACATTCATAAGATTTCCCCCCATTACAGACTTATTCTATCACATTTGAAAGATATTCATAGTTTATCTAGGAGGATTTCAGGCTTTTGTTTATTATAAGTATGATAAGCTGTGAAAAATGCGGAAATAAAGATCCTCGGTCCCTCTATCAGGCCTATGGACACCAGATATGCAAACAGTGCCTTCGGTTTTCCGGAGCCGTCTATGCGGAAGATGTTCGGGGATTCGGGTATGAGGAGAGTCAGACGAGAATCGATGTCTCGTTAACGGTGTTCCAGCAGGATATTGCTGACCGGATCTGCAAGGCGATCATGAAATCATCGGTTTTCTTGGAAGCGGTTTGCGGCGCCGGGAAGACGGAGATGCTGCTGCCTTTCTTGAAACAGTGTTTTGCAGGGAATCAGAAGGTTGGTTGGGCTATTCCGCGGCGTCAGGTCGTGCTGGAACTTGCTCAGCGGCTACAGCGGTATTTTCCGGCAATGAAGATTGTGGCAGTATGCGAAGGGTTTACACAGGATTTAGAGGGTGATTTGGTTCTGTGTACAACACATCAGCTGTATCGGTATCGTCACCAGTTTGATTATCTGATTATCGATGAAGTCGATGCGTTTCCATTTTCAAATAATCCGGTGCTCCAGGCGATCAGTGAGTTTTGTTATAGGAAACAGGTTATCTATATGAGTGCAACATTGGATGAAGGTTTAAGAGATAAGGTGAATCGGTCCGGGTTCAAGCATTTGTACTGCCCGATTCGCCCGACTCTTGAATTGATGCATGAGCCGAAAGAATATCGATTATTTTGCTGGGTCAATTTCATTCTGATGCTGAACTATGTCAGAAAAAGGGATCATCGGGTGTTGGTGTTTGTTCCGACGATTGAGTCAGCAACCCGTTTATCAAAGTGGCTCCGCTGGCCGATGATAACTTCGCAAAGTACAGATAAGCAGGAGAGGATTGATGCATTCCGTGCTGATCCGAGAGCAGTGCTCATCAGTACGACAATACTGGAGCGTGGAGTCACCTTCGAAAATGTTTCGGTTCTGGTGTTCAAGGCAGATCATCAGGTGTTTAATGAGGCATCACTGATCCAGATCGCCGGCCGGATTCGGCGGGGAATGCAAAGCACGAAAGGGGAAGCTCTATTTTACACCAGCTCAAAACAGCCTGCCGTGATTGGCTGTCTCACTATCCTCAGCATGGCAAACCGCTCTGCGTCAATTGCCTTGGCGAAATTCAGGCAGCAATGAAGCCTTTCCAGCATTTCCTGTGGGAGGATGCGCTTTGCCCGGATTGCCGGAAGGAATTTGCAGGTCATAAGCATACGGGAAAGCAACACGGAGTCTGCTATACGGCACTGTATCCGTATGATGAAACCTTCAAAGGATATCTGTATGCGTTGAAGGAATGCTACGATGTCCGGATTGCGCCGGTATTCCTGTTTCCTTATATACGGTGGTTCAAGCAGATGAAGAAGCGTTTTGAATTCGTTTATCCATGCTCAAGTGAAACAATTTTTTTGGAGAGGAGATTTGATCCGTGTGCGTTGATTCTTGGTTCTATCGGGATTGAGACACGGCCTTTATTCAAGCGGGAAGGGCATATGATTCAGAAGAGGCTCACGCTGAACCAGCGTCATAAAAATGCGCAAACGATTCAATTGGTTAATTCTCCAAATAAAGAAAGAGTGATTATGTTTGATGATGTGATGACCTCGGGTGAGACGATCCAAAGGTGCATCCAGCTTTTAAGGCCGCACGTCAAAGAGATACGGGTGATTGTGTTGGCAAAACCAGTGTTTAAAACGAAGTAAGCGTTTTCTTCTTTTTGTTGCTTTTTAAAATCTTATGTCTTATAATGCCGTTGTAGGGGACTACAGGAAAGGATTAGATTGGTTCTATGCAAGGAAAAGTTAAGAAGTTCAACAAGGAAAAAGGATTTGGCTTTATCACGACCGACAACGGCGATGTTTTCTTTCATTATTCTCAATTGATCATGGAAGGGTTCAAAACTGTTGATGAAGGGGAGACAGTTGAATTTGATCTGGTCGAAGGCGACCGTGGACCGCAAGCTCATAATATTAAACGAGTTGGTGCTTAAAAGTTGGTGAAATTCCAACTTTTTTTTATATAAGGATAATGGTACAATAGACAAGGTAAAGAGGAGGACTCTATGGCAAACTTTATTTCTGAGCTGTTTAGTCAAGATAAAAAATTAGTAAGGCAGGTGCATGATCGGGCGTTGAAGATTGATGCACTTTCTGATGAGTACCGCAGTCTGAGTGATGAAGACTTGCAAGCCAAGACGCCGTGGTTGAAATCCCGATTAGCGAATGGAGAAAGCGTTGATGATATTCTGGTGGATGCGTTTGCCACTGTGCGCGAGGCTTCCTTCAGAATCATCAAGGAATATCCCTATGTCGTTCAGTTGATGGGGGGTATCATCCTTAATCAAGGTGACATTGCGGAAATGAAGACAGGTGAAGGGAAGACCTTGACCTCTGTTTTGCCGGTCTATCTTAATGCTTTAACCGGCAAAGGCGTTCATGTTGTCACTGTCAATGAATACTTGGCGCAGCGTGATGCAGAGTGGATGGGTGAAATTCATCGTTTTCTTGGATTAACCGTCGGGGTGAATCTGCGTGTTCTTTCCCCGCGCGAGAAGCGCAATGCGTTTCTGTGTGATATAACCTATACAACCAATGCTGAAGTAGGGTTCGATTATCTGCGGGATAACATGGTCACGACCGTTGAAGAACGTGTTTTGCGGCCATTGTATTTTGCGTTGATTGATGAGGTCGATTCCATCTTGATTGACGAATCCAGAACGCCGCTGATTATTTCTGGTGGAGCTCGCCAGACAGCGGGTCTCTATCAGTCTGCCGATCGGTTTGCGAAGAGTTTGGGCGAGGATGATTTCTCGATTGATGAGCGTTCACGAACGGTTCAGCTGACTGAATCCGGGGTAGAACGTGCAGAAAAAGCCTTCCGGGTCAAGAATCTCTATGATATTGAAAACACCCAGATGGTGCATCATATCAATCAGGCCATGAAAGCCAACTACATCATGATGAAGGATGTTGAATATGTGGTTCAGGACGATACAGTTGTGATCGTTGATCAGTTTACGGGTCGTGTGATGCCTGGACGTGAATACTCGGATGGATTGCATCAAGCTTTGGAAGCTAAGGAAGGTGTGAACATCAAGCAACAGTCGATTACGTTGGCGACAATCACCTATCAGAATTTCTTCAGGCTCTATGAAAAACTCTCAGGTATGACAGGTACAGCCAAAACTGAAGAAGAAGAATTCCTGAAAATTTACAACATGCGCGTCTTGGTTATCCCAACCAATAAGCCGATTGCCCGTGTGGATTATCCTGATTCGGTGTACGGAACCAGAAAAGCGAAATTCGAGGCTTTGATGGATGAAATAAAGACACTAAACGAAAAGGGACAGCCGGTACTGGTGGGGACAATTTCTGTTGAAGTGTCCGAATTTATCAGTAAAATGCTGGATCAGCGCCGAATTAAGCATGAAGTCCTGAATGCAAAGAACCATGCGCGTGAAGCTGACATTATCGCGAATGCCGGACGTAAGGGTTCAGTGACCATTGCGACCAATATGGCGGGACGTGGTACCGATATTAAATTAGGTGAGGGCGTCCGTGAACTCGGCGGTCTTGCGGTTTTAGGAACAGAACGCCATGAATCACGGCGTATTGATAATCAGCTGCGCGGGCGCTCTGGTCGTCAAGGTGATCCTGGGTTTTCCCGGTTCTATGTTTCTGTCCAGGATGACTTGATGGTTCGTTTCGGCAGTGAACGGATGGAAAGCATTTTCGCTCGTCTGGGCGATGTTCCAATTGAAAGCAAGACGATTACCAATGCGATTACCAATGCCCAGAAGCGGGTTGAAGGACTCAACTTCGATACACGTAAAACCTTGCTGGAGTATGATGATGTCTTACGTCAGCAGCGGGAGATTATGTATGATCAGCGGAATTATGTCCTTGAGAATGAAAATGTGCATGATATCGTGCATAACATGTTCAGCAAGGTCATCAAGAAGACGGTCAATGCTTACAGCACTTCAAACAAGCGAGACATGGATGTGGATATCCATGGTGTTCTTGAAGCGGTAGGGAAACTTGGATTCCAGGATATTCAGGCATCCGATGACAGTTTCAGAGGAATGTCGTTTGTTGAAATAGAAGAGAAAATCAATGCGTTGGCTTGGAAGAGCTACGAAGATAAGATTGAGCCGTACAAGGAACAAATCTATCCGATTGAAAAGAACATGGTACTGCGTATCATTGATCGTTCATGGATTGACCACATCGACGCGATGAGCAAGCTGCGTGATGGAATTCATCTGCGCAGTTATGCACAAAGCAATCCGTTGCAGGCCTATATCGCAGAAGGTTATGAAATGTTCGATGAGATGATGGATCGGATTTCCAGTGAAATCACGACATTCTGCCTGAATGTCCGGATTGAAGTCAAGGCGCCGGAAGCGGTGAGTGAAACGGCTGAAAGCACCAAGAAAGCAAAGAAAAGGAAATAATTGAAATGGAATTGTTTGAATTAAGACAGCTCGTGTCCGAGGGTATGAAAACGCTGCACGCGTTGGGTGACTCACTTTGACTTGCCTTCAAAAGAAGCGAGTATCAAAGCCCTAGAACATGAAATGATGCAAGATGGTTTTTGGAACGAGCGTAAAGCTGCTCAGAACCATATTGATCAGTTGAATCAGTTAAAGAGAATTGCTGAGACGTTTGAGAGCTTATCCAAACGTTTTTCTGCTGCCGTGGATTCCTTAGAACTTCTGAAAGAAGAGAATGATCCTGAGTTTGCGGAAATGCTTGATGAGCTCATCACACTTAAGGAAGAATTGGACCAGTTCGAAATTCTGGTTCTCTTAAGTCATGATTATGATCATCGCAATGCATTGATTGAGATTCATCCTGGAGCGGGGGGCACCGAGAGTCAGGATTGGGCACAGATGCTTGATCGCATGTATACCCGCTGGTCTGAGAAACATGGCTATAAAGTTGAAGTAATCGACTACCTGGCTGGGGAAGAAGCTGGCTTGAAGTCGGTGACGTTACGTGTTAGCGGGGAATTTGCCTTCGGGTATCTGAAAAGCGAAAAAGGGGTGCACCGACTGGTGCGCATCAGCCCCTTTGATTCCTCAGGGCGTCGGCACACATCCTTTGCTTCCGTCGATGTCATGCCTGAGTTTGATGAAAAAGTAGAAATTGAATTGAATCCACAGGATCTGGTTATCGAAACTCATCGTTCCAGTGGGGCGGGCGGCCAGCATGTGAACAAGACAGATTCAGCAATACGGATTACGCATATCCCCAGTGGTCTGGTCACGACCTCGCAATCCCAGAGGTCGCAGCTTCAGAATAAAGAACAGGCACTGACGGTTATGAAAAGCAAACTGTATCAGTTGGAAATCGAAAAGCAAGAAGAAAAGCTCAAGGAAATCAAAGGTGAACAAAAATCAATTGAATGGGGATCACAGATCCGGTCGTATGTCTTTCATCCTTATTCATTGGTCAAAGATCATCGTACACAAGAAGAAACGGGGAATGTTGAAGCAGTTATGGATGGGGAAATCGATAACTTCATCTATGCTTATCTGAAAAGCACTGTGCAATAGGAGGAATTATGAAACGCAATAAGTTTAAGGATATTTTAATGCTCGTCGTCGGGAATTTTCTATTGGCTTTTGCGATACAGTATTTCATCTTACCCAACAATGTGCTCTCTGGAGGTGTCGCCGGTATCGCGGTCGCCTTAGAGCCTCTGATCCATGTCAATGCCGAGGTCATTATCAATGCCCTCGTCTTTGTCTTATTTGTGTTAGGTGCGATCTTCCTGGGTAAACGTTTTGCGCTGAAGACGGTCGTTAGTTCAATCCTCTATCCAATTTTCCTGTGGCTTTTGAATCTTTGGATAACACCGGTTCCGGTTGAACCGCTGCTTGCTTCGATATTCGGGGGTGTGGTCAGCGGAATCGGAATCGGCGTTGTCTTCAGGACAGGAGCGAGTACCGGGGGAATGGATATTCCTCCACTGATTATTGCGAAGCATACGCATACGAAAGTATCCACTTGGATTCTCGTGGTTGATGCTTTCACGGTCTGTTTAGGGTTGATTACCTATAGTCTTAACAGCGTTCTGATCGGGTTTCTGTCTGTCTGGGTTTCATCCTATGTGATCAACAAGACAATGATTTTCGGCGGGGATGAGGCCAAGACGGTGTATATTATTTCACAAGAATACAATCTGATCCTTGAGAGGATTCATGAAGATCTTGACCGTGGTTCTACTCTAATTGAAGCCCGTGGCGGATATACCGGTGAGAGCCGTCCGATTATCCTTTCCGTCATTTCCAAGAACCAATACCCTGTGCTTGAACGTGAAGTTCTGCTGATTGATAAGAATGCATTTCTGATTGTTTCGGATGCTACTGAGGTTCACGGTGAAGGATGGTCCTACGACTATCCGCTCTAGGTTTCACAAAGTGTCATTCGATACCGTGAGGAAGTATGGTATAATGTCAATTGATTGGAGTGATGCATTTGTTAACGTTAAAGAATGTCTCAAAACAGTATAAAAATGGAGTAAATGCACTTTATAATGTTAATTTAAGTATAGACTCAGGCGAGTTTGTTTATATTATCGGACCGACCGGCAGCGGGAAATCGACCATGATCCGGTTATTGGATGGTGAAGAAATTCCAACTAAAGGCGAGGTTATGGTCAGTGGTTTTAACGTGGGAAAACTTCGGCATTCCAAGGTACCGAAATACCGGCGTAATATCGGTGTTGTGTATCAGGATTTCAAACTGCTGGAGAAAAAAACAGTGTTCGAGAATGTTGCGTTTGCCCTGGAAGTGGTGAATGCGCCGAAGACAAAAATCCGCAAACGGGTGCGCGAGGTGCTTAATCTCGTGGATCTGTCTGAGAAGTCCGGAGCGTATCCTACTGAACTGTCCGGAGGACAGCAGCAGCGTGTTGCGATTGCCCGGGCGATTGCGAATCGGCCGAAGTTGCTGATTGCGGATGAACCGACCGGAAATCTTGATCCGGAGAAGTCGGTTGAAATCATCGCATTGCTGGAAAAAATAAACCAGGAAGAAAATACGACAATTCTGATGGTGACCCATGATATCAATATTGTCAATACGTATAAGAAGCGGACTATTGCTCTGGAACAAGGGCATGTGATTGCTGATCTGAATTCAGGAGGATATGTCCATCATGAGTAGGCTTTGGTATCACATTAAAGAGGGATTCAGAGGGGTCTTCAGGCATCTGGCCATGTCTTTGTCCAGTGCTTCGGCAGTGACGCTGACCTTGATTCTGGTCGGGGTATTCCTTGTCTTGAATGCTTCTTTGCAGTATGTGACCAAAAATATTCAGGAGAGTGTTAAACTGGTTGCGAAAATAAGTGCCGATTATGATACGGCAGATTTGATTCCGTCAATTGAAAGTCAGCTTCAAGCGATTCCAGGAGTTGTTTCAGTGGAGTATTCCTCCAAGGATCAGCAGCTGGATGTCTTGATCAGCAAGTTTCCCGATGGTGACGGAAATGCTTTTGAAACCTATAAAGGCGAAAAAAATCCGCTGGAAGCAGGGATCATTGTCTCGACAGCAAGCGGAACTGGCGACGATTTCAGATCAGATCATGGGCATTGAAGGGGTATCCCGGATTCTAAGCGGCGGAGAAGTCGTCTTCTCATTCGTCAATGGCTTAAGCGCGGTTCGTCAATATGCTTATATCCTGGTTATCGCTCTTGGATTGCTTGCTGTTTTCCTGATTGCAAATACGATACGCGTTACAATTTATTCAAGACGACGGGAAATATCAATTATGCGTACGGTGGGTGCGAGCAACTGGTTTATCCGTTTGCCCTTTCTTGTTGAGGGAATGATTATCGGATTGCTGGGATCGTTGATTCCTGTGGTG
Source organism: uncultured Erysipelotrichaceae bacterium (assembly GCA_937874965.1). GTDB lineage: Bacteria > Bacillota_I > Bacilli_A > Erysipelotrichales > Erysipelotrichaceae > CALNCD01. The sequence goes on from CALNCD010000167.1 coordinate 8,167, forward strand.
GTTATTATTTTCGGATATCAATATATCTATGGCATTATCTCCTCGGGATTGAACTTTAGTCTGCTCCAGCTTCCACCGGTGTATCCGTTGGTTTCTGATATATCCTGGATGATCATCGGGTTGGGCATCGGTGTTGGTTTGGTCGGTAGTTTTATCTCTATTTCAAAGCATTTGAGGTGGTCACGATGAAGAAAGTGAAACGTATTGCGATTGTTGTCGTGTTAATCTTGTCGGTCACGATTCCTTCAATCCGGGCATTGACTGCCTCTGATCTGGATGATCAGGCAACCTATAATAAATGGAAGGAAACATGTTCCACTGCCTATTCGAAGAATAAAGAGGCTTGTGCTGTACTTGCAGCCTATGTGGAAGCAAAGAAGCAGGAAGCACAGAATTCCATTGATGAACAGAAGAAAGATCTGGAATCATTGAATATCAGCATTCAGGATGTTCAGGCACAGATTTCCAAATATGTGACAGAGATCAATACATTGCAGGAGAACGTTAACGCTGTAGCTGCTGAGATTTCTACGGTTGAATCGTCGATTGTCGCTTTGAATGCTCAGATTGAAACCCGTTTGACCAAGATTCAGGAGATGGACGACTTGATCCGGGAACGTCTTGTCGGGATGGAAAGCTACATTGGAACCAATCTCTTCTTTGAATTTCTGCTGTCTTCAAATGACTTTGCAGATCTCCTGACACGGTGGGATTCCATCAGTGTTATCACGAAGGGTGACCAGGATCTGGTTGACCAACTGAATGCAGAGAAAGTTGAACTTGAAAATGATAAGGTCCAGCTTGATGTTCAAAAGCTAGCGCTGGATGAGCAGAAAACAACGTATCAGACCCGATTGAATGATGTTCAGCAGATGCAGGCGTCCTTGGATAAAGCTTATCAGCGTTTCCTTGCTCAGCAGACGACATTATCACAGGATATCTCAACCAATGAAAGAACTCAGGCTCAAATGGATGAGGTTATCAACAGTTTCAATGATATCGGGAATATTCCAAGCAGTACTGCCTGGCTTACGCCGACAACATCTCATTTCCAGATTTCTGCTGTTGCATGGGCCTATCCTGAAGGCGGATGGCATGCTGGCGTTGATATCGCCCCAAGTCCGCGTGGAATCGGTGCCCCGGCTTTGGCTCCGGCAAATGGTGTCGTTGTCTATTCGTCAAATGGATGTGATTCCTGGAACAGTTACTATTGCGGCGATCCATCAGGAATCGGTTCGACTTATGGCGGGAATCAGGTCTACATGATTGTCAGCGTGGAAGGCAGTGTTTATGGTATTGCCTACAAGCATTTGATGAATGGTTCAGCAGTATCGCCACGTGAAGTCAATGCGGGAGATCAGGTCGGACAGATCGGAAATTCCGGACAATCCACAGGACCGCATCTTCATATTGAAGCAGTCTATCTCGGAACAGATACGCTGGATTACTATGTACGGAATTGGCGAAACGGAAACTTCGGTGCATCCGGAAGTTCACGGTTGTGCGAGAATGGCTACGGTGCACCTTGCCGGGTCAAGCCACAGACGTTATGGGGCTATAGCCTTTATCAACGGTATTAAAAAAGACGGTGGTTCAAATTCCATCGTCTTTTCGTTAACCCAAGGCTACATCCAAGATCATCATGATCATAAAACCAAGCATGAATCCGAAGACCGCATGATGACTGTTGGCCTCTGGCTGGGAATTCTGTGCTTCCGGAATGAGTTCTTCTACGACGACATAGATCATTGCTCCGGCGGCAAAGGATAAGGCATACGGCAATAGAAATTGAACCGAGTGAACAAGGAGTGCGCCGATGACTGCCATGATGGGTTCCACCAAGGCAGAGGCTTGTCCGTAGAAGAAGGATTTCCAGCGGCTGAGTCCTTCCTGTCTCAATGGGATAGAGACGGCTGCACCTTCTGGAAAGTTCTGGATACCGATGCCGATAGCAAGGGTCACTGCTGCAATTGTGCTCGCAAAGATAGCGGTGGGTGCATCGCCTTTATTGATAGCGCCGAAGGCAACACCGATGGCAAGGCCTTCAGGGATATTATGAATGGTGATTGAGAAGACCAGTAAGATTGTTTTCTTCAATTTTACATGAATTCCTTCAGCAACCTGGTTTTTCCCGTAGTGCAGATGAGGAATTGTTTTATCCGTAAGGTAGAGGAAGAGTCCGCCGGCCATAAAACCGATGGAGACCACAAGCCATGGCGGTAATCCTCCGTTCTTTGTTGCCCATTCAATTCCTGGGGCTAACAAGCTCCAGAAGCTGGCTGCAACCATGACACCCGCTGCAAAACCGTAGATAAAATTTAAAATTGTCCGATTCATCGATTTTGCGAAAAAGACCAAAGCTGCGCCTAGTCCAGTGATAGACCAGGTGAAGATTCCGGCGATTAAAGCCTGAACCCATGTTTCTTGTCCAATAAACCAATCCAGCATCATTCTCACCTCCTATCAATAATACCACACCGTTCCAAGGAGGAACGCGAGTTGCATCAGGATTTCTGTTCCCGGACTATTGATTTTTCCAGACAGTTCCAAGTACAATGCCATATTCAAGGCCGGGGTTGATTGGGTGAAAATCCTGTGATATCATATCGGTTCTTTGAAGAATATGATAGAATTATCGGGTGAGGTTAGTTATATGGAAAACAATTTAAATAAGAATGATCGCGAGTCGGTTAAAATAACATTGGAACGTCATAAGTGGCCGGATGAAATCAAGAAAGAGCGGCAGCGAAACTTCTTGATTTTCGGGTTAACGCTTGCAGTAGTGGCTTCTTTCACCTTAGGATGGATTACTAACGGTGTCTTGAATACATCCACGGCAACCACGGCTGTCACGAACAATACACAGCTCAAGCGTTTTGAAGAAGTTTACAAAACCCTTCTTAATAAGTGGTATTTCTCCAATGACATGACTGATCCATCCAGTCAGCTGATTGATAATGCGATTAACGGAATGCTGGATATCAATGGTGATATTCATACGTCCTATCTGAGTGCAAAACAAGCGACTGATCTTTCTCAGACGATTAATGGTGAGTTTGTCGGGATTGGCGTACAGTATAACGCTTCTGGCGGTTTGAACATGATCACTAAAGTCTTTAAGAATTCACCGGCAGAGAAGGCAGGAATCAAAGCGGGTGATCGCATCATTTCGGTGGATGGTGAAGATGTTACCTCTTTTACTTCGGATCAGCTGGTTGAGAAAATTACCGGAGAACTCGGGACCACCGTGGTTGTGGGCTTGCAACGAGGCGGTGAAAATCTGACATTAAGCATTGTCCGTGATACTGTTAATTCGTTGGCCTATGGGTATATGATGGACAATAATGTCGGCTACCTGGAGCTGACTTCGTTTGGACAGTCTCTGTACACTGTTTCTAAATCATATCTGGCTGATTTTGCCAGCCAGGGTGCAACGAAGCTTATTATTGATCTGCGCAGCAATGGCGGAGGCTATCTTTCTGCCATTGAAGAAGTTTCCAAGCTTTTCATTCCTAAGGGAGATACAATTTACCAGATCGAGAACAAGGATGGTTCCATCGATGTCTCAAAAGCCAGAGATGTCAATGAATACAACTATGATAAAATCGTTATTCTGATTAATGGCGGAACGGCCAGTGCTTCCGAAGTATTGACTTTGGCCTTGAAAGAAAATGCAAGCCTGAATGTCAGTGTCGTCGGGGATGTCTCTTACGGCAAGGGAACAGCCCAGACCCAGGTCAGTCTTTCTGATGGCGGAGTCTTGAAGTATACGTATGCCAAGTGGCTTGATCCGCAGGGCAATAACATCAATGGCCAAGGGATTACTCCGGATGTTGCGGTTAAGCTGAATGATTTCTTCTATCAGACCTATCCGGAACTGAGTGAAGGAGAGCAGTATCCGTTTGATACTGTCGGATCGCCTGTCTCGTATGTCCAGTATGGCTTACGGTATCTGGGATATTCGATTAGCCGTGTGGATGGCTACTACGATTCAACGACCTTGACGGCGATGAAAGCCTTCCAAACGACGCAGGGATTAACAGAGGATGGTGTAATCACCCAGGATATCATTGAACGGATCAACAGTGCTGCAACGAAATATTATTATGAAAACATCCAACAGCAGGATGTGCAGCTGATCAAGGCTGCAGAGGTTATAAATCAATGAGTGTAAACCGATTTGAACTTGTTTCAAAGTTTGAACCGAAAGGCGATCAACCTAAAGCTATCCATCAGTTGATTGATGGCATTGAGAGCGGCAAGAAGACGCAGGTTCTTCTTGGTGCCACAGGAACCGGAAAGACGTATACAGTTTCCAAAGTCATTGAAGCGGTCAACAAGCCGACCCTGGTTTTCGTGCACAATAAGACGCTGGCCGGGCAGCTTTATTCAGAATTCAAGGAATTCTTCCCGAATAACCGGGTGGAGTATTTTGTATCAAATTTCGACTATTATCAGCCAGAAGCCTATATTCCTCGAAGCGATACGTATATCGAGAAGACTGCTATGATTAATCAGGAACTGGACATGCTTCGGCTTTCTGCCCTGACCAGCTGCTTAGAGCGGCGGGATACCATTGTGGTGGCATCTGTAGCGTGTATCTACGCATCATCAGATCCTCATCTTTACCGGGAGATGATGTATACATTGCGGGTGAACCAGGAGATAAAGCGCAGTGACTTTGTTCATGATCTGGTCTTGCGCCAGTATGTCCGCAATGATATGGAATTGAGTCGCGGGACATTCAGGATCCGTGGAGATGTTGTCGAGATCGTTCTCGGAAATACGGAAGCCTTTATTGTCCGGGTGGAGTTCTTCGGTGATGAGATTGAACGTATCAGCGAGGTGGATGCGATTACCGGTGAGTTCAAGAACAGTTATACTGTTTACGCTATCTTTCCAGCCAATGAATACGCCCGTAATAAGCAGCAGATTCATAAAGCCTGTGAGAATATCGAAGCAGAACTGATTGAGCGCCTGGCTTTCTTCAAAGACAACAATAAACTGGTTGAGGAGCAGCGGCTTCGTCAGCGGACCGAATACGATTTGGAGTCATTGCGTGAATTAGGCACATGTTCCGGCATTGAGAACTATTCCATGCATATCGATGGACGGACGCCTGAACAGCGCCCCTGGAACCTTTTTGACTATTTTCCAGAAGATTTTCTATTTGTCGTGGATGAATCCCATGCCTCGCTTCCGCAGATCCGGGGAATGTATAACGGGGATCGTTCCCGTAAGACGACTTTGGTGGAATACGGCTTCCGATTACCGAGTGCGTTAAATAATCGTCCGATGCGTTTTGATGAATTTGAGACGGTTACCAATCAAAGCATCTATATTTCAGCAACACCTGGTGACTATGAACTGGAAAAGGTCAATCATGAAGTTATTGAGCAGATTATCCGTCCGACAGGGCTTTTGGATCCGCTGATTGAGATTCGTCCATCCAAGCATCAGATTGACCGGATTGTTGAAGATATCCAAGGCCGTATTGCGATGGATGAGAGGGTGCTGATCACGACATTGACGGTCAAGATGGCTCAGGAACTCAGCGCCTATCTCCAGAAGCAGCAGTTCAAGGTCGCTTACCTGCATCACGAGACTCAAACCTTGGAACGTACGGAAATCCTCCGTGATCTTCGGCTTGGAAAGTATGATGTCCTGGTTGGCATCAACTTGCTGCGTGAAGGTTTGGATTTACCTGAAGTTTCTTTGATCTGCATCCTTGATGCCGACAAAGAGGGATTCCTGCGGTCAACCCGCTCCTTGATTCAGATTGTCGGGCGGGCAGCCCGTAATGAACATGGACTGGTTGTCATGTATGCCGATAAGATCACCGATTCCATGCAGAAGACCATCGATGAAACCAAGCGCCGCCGCTCAATTCAGGAAGCCTATAATGAAGCGAACGGGATTGTTCCTAAAACAATTGTGAAGCCTGTCCGAGATGCGATTCATGGGGTTGAAACCCAAAGCCTTAGCAAACGTGTCCGTGATAAGAAGAACAAGGCTACCAAGAAGGAAAAGGAAGAACTTATCCTACGGTTGGAGAAGGAAATGCGACAAGCTGCATCGACCCTTGACTTTGAAAGGGCTGCGGAACTTCGGGATATTATCCTGGAACTGAAAGTTGAAATGAGCTAATGTATTTTAGATGAAAAAGGAGCATCAGCCGATTGGTTGGTGCTTTTCTTAAAAAATATCATAGCGGATAATGACAAATAAAAACCGGTTCCGTATAATAGAATCAACATATGTCAAGGGGGATAATTATGCATCTATCGAAATGGATAAGAAGGATTGGTTTGGGTGTTCTCATCGGGGTGTTTCTCGTGGCTGGATTCTATTTCATGGATATTCATCGGATCAACAACGACCAGTTACCGCTTTTTGCGATCAAGGCTCCTGATGATGTCCATGATTCTCAATCGATCGGGGCAACCTATCATGGGATTGGCTATACGATTTATCTCAATCAGAGCAGCTCAGGTATCCATGTTGCGAAGTGGTTTGTACTGGGAAGGTATATGGGTCAGTTCTTCGAATAGAATAGAGGGTTGTCAACCGGGTTCTTATCTTGATCCCGGTTTTAATATGCTGGTCAGGGCTCTTGAATCCTGGTTGGGATGGTGAGTTTTGTATCCGTGTGATGTTTCTGTTGTTTTGTCCAGTCAAGGGGTGAGTATCTGATTTGAAACATGGTATAATGATAAGGTATGTCAGAGGAGTATTGTATGGAAAAAGATAAGATTGTCATTCGTGGCGCAAAAGAAAACAACTTGAAGAATATCAATCTGGAGATTCCTCGGAATCAGCTGGTCGTTATGACCGGCTTGTCAGGTTCTGGCAAGACATCCTTGGCTTTCGATACGATTTACGCAGAAGGACAGCGTCGCTATGTGGAATCCTTGAGTGCCTATGCCCGCCAGTTCCTTGGAAATACAGAAAAACCGGATGTAGAGTCCATTGAGGGCCTTTCGCCTGCAATTGCGATTGATCAGAAAACGACCAGCAATAATCCTCGTTCCACCGTGGGTACAGTAACGGAGATTTATGATTACCTGCGTTTGCTGTTTGCGCGTATCGGAACGCCGTATTGCCCTGACCATAATATTCCGATTGTGTCGCAGACGATCAAACAGATGGTGGACCGTATCATGGCATTGGCGGATAAGACACGTCTTGAGATTCTTAGTCCAGTGGTCAAGCAGCAGAAAGGAACCCATAAGGATCTTTTTGAAAGCCTGTTGAAACAAGGGTTCATACGCGTTAAGGTGGATGGTGAGAACCGGTTGATTGAAGAAGGAATTGATCTGGAAAAGAATACCCGTCATACCATCTATGTCGTCGTCGATCGGATCATCAAGAATGATGACGTGACCAGCCGCCTTTCTGATTCGTTGGAAACAGCACTGAAATTGTCGGATGGGGTTGTGGAAGTGTTTACCGGAAAAGAAAACCTGGTCTTCTCCAGCAAGTATGCCTGCCCGATCTGCGGGTTCTCGATTGCTTCCTTGGAACCGCGGTTATTCTCCTTCAACTCTCCGATGGGTGCTTGTCCGACATGTAAAGGGCTTGGTTTTACCCAGAAAGTGGACATTGATTATCTGATTCCGGATAGTTCCCTGTCGATTGCGCAAGGGGGTATCCGCTACTACAAGAATA
>CALNCD010000168.1 GCA_937874965.1 uncultured Erysipelotrichaceae bacterium
AGGATTACTTCATTATCCGGATTTCCTGGGCCTTCGGTGTTCATGGGCATAATTTTGTGAAGACGATGCTGCGCCTGGGCCAGGACCATGATTCGATTCGCGTAGTCAATGATCAATTTGGCTCTCCGACGTATACTCATGATCTCGCTGAACTTATTTCATCGATGATTATCACGGATAAATACGGCATCTATCATGCGACAAACGAGGGTATCTGTTCATGGTCTGATTTCGCAGCCGCGATTTTTGAAATTGCCGGATTATCGACAACAGTGATTCCAGTGACTTCAGAAGAGTATGGTGCGCAGGCCAAGCGTCCGAAAAATTCACGGTTATCCAAGAAGTCATTGGATGAAGCAGGGTTCAAGCGGCTTCCTCAATGGCGTATTGCGTTGGAAGATATGATTTCGAAACTTTAGTTTCTTGTACAATCCTCTAAAAAGAGGTAGTATGAATGTATAAAAGTTGAATGAGAATGATGAATCAATCGAGTAAAGGAATTGTTTAAAATGCAGAATAAATGTCATCTGAGTCAGTTCAGGCGTTATCTATGGTGTTAAAGAATAAGGAACTTGCCCTCATTGCTCCTCACTTTTTCGGCTATGAAAAATACATTGCTGAACAGTTTGAGCGTGAAGGCTATACTGTAAGGTATTATGATGAACGCAAAAACGATAGCAAACTAACCAAGATTGCAATCCGGCTTTTCCCGAAACTGATACAAAATCAGATTAATCGGTATTATCGCCAGATTTTGGATGAGTTGAAAGCGAATCAGATTGAACGCTTGGTTGTGATTAAATCCGAAACTATGCCTCTATGGTTTATTAATGAATACAAGCAATGGTTTCCCGATTCCATCATGATTCATTACATGCAGGATTCAATAAAGAATTATCCGCATATTGCTCAGAAAGCAAAGCTGTTTGACTATGCCATGACTTTTGATCGGGATGATTCTGTGAATTTCCAATGGATTTTCAGACCCTTCTTTTTTCACGATGGCTTTAGACCATCAGCACAGGATCCTCAAACCTATGAACTTTCATTTGTTGGAACCATTCATGGAGACCGCCCGAGTGTAATGCGGAAGATCCTCGCTAACTTTCCAAGCGGTATTGAGGCAAAGAGTTTTATTTACTATTTCGTACCGATGAAACTGATGTTCCTTTATGGGAAGTACATCCGCAAGGATTATCAGGAAATAAAACTATCGGATGTATCCACAGTGAGCCTGGATGGCGAAGAGGTTAGTCGGATTATTAAAGAGTCCAAGTGCATAATTGATATCCAGCACGCCAATCAAAGCGGTCTGACCGCCAGAACCATTGAAACACTCGGCGCTAAACGTAAATTAATCACAACGAATCGTGATATTACGAATTATGATTTCTATGAACCGCGCAATATCCTGGTGATTGATCGGCAGAATCCGGTGATCGATCTCAGCTGGCTTGATACACCCTATGAAGCAATTGATCCTGCCATCTATGAATATTACTCACTTGCAGGATATGTACATACAATGATTGAATGTTTTGAAGGGTTGCATAAGACTACCAAGGCTGAACCAGATTCAGAATAAATATTTAATGAACAAACAAGGTGCTTCGTGATGAAGTGCTTTTTCATGCCCTATGTTCTAAGAAGTAAGAGAGAGTTCCCTGTGTTGACAATCCATGCCTTGTTCGATATGATTCAGGGACAAGGAGTGTGTGCCATGAAGAAATCATATCGTTACTTATTCATCCTGGGGATTCCATTGATTGCAGTGGCTCTGCTGATGGCTAATCAAGCTTTCAAGGGAGATGAAGTTACCGCTTCGACGGACGGCCATATCGTTGCTGGTGAAGTCAAGGACATGTTCATTGATAATACATTGTCCATCCCCTATCAGTCTATTTATTATCAAGGCTACGATGAATCCTATGCTGGAATTTATATCAATGATTCCAATGTTGCGACCTTGCTTGTCACTGATCTTTATGCACCGCTGGTGAAGAAAGTCCGTAAAGCCTATACAGAAGAGCAGCTGATTATCGAAAAGGTGCAGTTCTCATCAAACCAGCTTCATAAAGCAAAAATTGCTCTTGAAACAGGCAGCACCGGGTCGTTATCTCTTTCCGGAAAGACATACAATGGTTTAGGGATCGGTATCAATGATCAAACGAATCGGATTGAAATTTCTACAGATATTCCTTACGATGACTCCTCTTGGAAAGATATCATCGATGAATTGAATCAGAATGGCCCAATCGTGATGTACGAGTATGATGCTAATTTTCAAATAACCCTTGAGAGTGCATTGTAATCCTTAATGGCGAATGCTTAGAACTCTGAGCGACATGAAAGCAAGCGGGTAAAAGAAAAGATGGTCTCCCATCTTTTCTTTTACTCATCGTCGGTTTTATGATTAAAGCCTTCGGTACTGTCCTTCTTGAAGAATACGGTCACAGTTTGAAGAATGAGCTTAAAGTCAAGCCAGATACTGTATTTTTCAATGTATAGGAGGTCTAGGGCAAGCTTGTCTTCACGAGAGGTATTGTATTTCCCTGCGATCTGAGCGTATCCGGTCAACCCGCCCTTGACACGAAGGCGATAATAGAACATCGGGAATTCTTTTTTATAGACTTCATAGCTTTCGACCATTTCCGGCCGAGGTCCGACGACAGACATATCACCGCTGAGGATATTGAACAGCTGCGGTAACTCATCCATCCGGATACGTCTAAGAATGTGGCCGATTTTCGTGATTCTATCATCGTTTTCCTGCGCTGGATAGTTTTCTGAATTGACCTTCATGGTTCTGAACTTGAGAACGTTGAAGACTTGGCCGTCCCGGGTTAGTCGAGGCTGTTTATAGAAGACGGGCCCGCCATCTTCCTTTTTGATGAAGATAGACGCGATAATCCATATCGGAGAGGAGAAGAGAATTCCCAGCAAGGCAATGACAATATCCATGGCACGTTTTACGAACCGCTGTTCCAGGGAAAGGAATTTGACATCGGCTGAGATCGTAAGCATATCATCTAGGATGACTTGTTCTGAACTGACTTCCACGATATCCGCCAGTGAAGGCCGCATCAGCATGTGACGAAGATTCTTGTAGCAGAATTCAATGATTGTCTCACGGGTCCGCAAAGGGATATCCCCGATGTAAATTGTATCGTTATCCAGAATATCCTGGTCCTTGAGGTCATGGTAATCCACAATTTTAGAAATTGAATATTGTTTTTTGGTTTGTTTCAGTGCGGAGACAATATGCTTATGTGCTTCATCGTCATGGGTATCGACGATAATCAACACTTTACGGGGAACACAGATCTGAAAGTAGATATAATTGCCTAGATAGACCATTACAAACAGCACACAGACTTGAATGATAAGGATAGGGATAAGCATCAACCATCCAGTAAGCTTGAAAACAGGATTGAATTTGGCGTTGGTGTTCATGACACTGAGCATCAAGAAGGTAATGAGGTCAGTTAGAAATGTAGCAATCGCCAACGAATAGATAATCGGCTTGCTTTTCTTTTTGCCGATATCGTAGGAACCATATGTCTTCAGCATCAATGTTCCGACGATAATGAATGTGAGAACAGTGACTGCTGTGGTTCGATTGATTTCAAGTAAATGATCCATTTTCGGAAGCAATGAAAACATGTAGAAAAAAGAAAATAAAAGCAAAGCAAATGTCGTTGCTTTTAAGAGAAGGATAATCGTATTTAAAAAGTTTTTTAATATTGGCTTCACAAGCACCATCCTAACGTGAATATTGAGATACTATGTGCATTTTACCATAGTTGGCGAAGGGTGAAAAGGTTTTAAGATAATTTCAGATTGTCCTCATGCGTCAGCACACTTAATAGAAAAATCTCTGCTTCCTTCAGTGACTTGACCTGATGGTCAGGCTGAATCAATAATGGACACTCAGAAATCAAGAGTGAATTGATGGATGCATTCTGAGCAGCTTCAACATCAAGACTGCGATCACCAATGTACCAGCTCTGTTTAGGATCAAGCTGATAAGCCGTGAGAAGATAATCGATTCCTTCACTGCTGGGCTTGCGTTTGAAACCTCTTTCCGAGGTAATGACTTCGTCAAAGAGCTTCAGTATGCCGAAGCTTTCGAGGAGGGCAATTGCTTTATGATCACTGTGGGTCTGCATGAAGTGGCGAGCCCCTTGCTGCTTGAGCCGTTTCAGCAATGAAGGTACTTCAGGAAACAGGTGCAGCTGGTCACGGCGTTCATCAACATATCGTTTTAAGTATGCCTGTAAGACCGGAAGGGATTGATGCGTGGATAGTGCGAGACTGTTGAGATAGTCCTGGATTGAGGTCTTTAGGATGTGGTCGAGGATTATATCTTGGCGGGTTGAGAGGTTCAGTTGCTGGTTAAGGGAAAGCAGGCCTTTGCTCATGAGCGGATAAGAATCCAGAAGTGTTCCATCTAAATCCCAGATACAGTTGAGTGTTTTCATAGATCGGCCATGACGCGCTTGCGTAATGGCAGGCAAA
>CALNCD010000169.1 GCA_937874965.1 uncultured Erysipelotrichaceae bacterium
TCAGCGCATAGAGTTGATGCTTGTTCACGCCTTGCTCGAAGCGTGCAGCGAAGTCTACGCCTTGCCCGTATTTTTGTACATAATGCTTCATGACTCTTTGGACGATAGCCTGATCTTGAATAACTTGCACGCTACCCGTGCCCTGCACACCTACGACCGGGATGTCTGTCTCGATTGCTACTGCGAATGCGGCGCGCGGCACTGCGTCGAGCATTTGACTATGCCGACGCTGCGGCTCGCTCAGCCAGCAGATGGTGCGGCTCGTCGGATCGGCCACGAAGTAGCTCTTTTCATAGTCCTTTGTTTTAAAGTTATACCCCAATGACCATCTTCCCCAATGCAGGTCATAATGTCTGTCACCCTGCCCTGCAGCATTGACATCAATAAAACTTTGAAATTCCATCGTTTCACTGAACAGGACATTGGGAATACAGTAATCACCATGAATTATTGTATCGTTGATTAAGCAACCTGCATTCTGTTCGATGTCAGCAATCATCATACGGATATCCTGATTTTTATAGGCAAGCATCTGTGCATTGATTGTCTTATCTTCAATATTACGGAAGACAGAATGCAGGAGCTGTTCAACACTATTGTTGGAAGCACAGGCACTGAAATCCTTATAGTGGTCGTGAAACTGCCGCAAGACCTGACCGTAGGTATAAGCAAAATGATCAGGATTATTCCAGTAGTGATAATCATACCCAGCTTGACCCTTCGCTTTTTCAACGATGAGATAGTCAAAATCCGAAGATAGATACAGAACCGGTTCAGGGGAAAGGCGGTAACCTGAAAAAAGGGTTAACATCTGATAATCCTGGAGCAATTTCCCAGGACCGTCCATTTTCAAATAGAATCCAGACTCTTTCTCGATATAGTAAGTCTTCGCCCCTGAGTGTCCGCTGGTATCCACTAAAGCTGAGGATTGAATGAAGTCTTTGACTTCGGGCGGGAAACTGAGTATCTGTGTCATGGTGCTATATCCTTTCGCAGACCATTATACCATAGGATTGTTGTAGCGTTTCGGATCGCGATGACAGGAAATAGCTCGTGTGATATATTAAAAGAAACTCGAGGAGGCAATCAATGGACAATAAAATCATGGCCAACCATTATCGCAATGAAGTTTCGACACCATGGGGACGTTTGTTTTATAGGCTGGTCTGGAATCATCTTGATTTGAATGGCATGAAGATTCTGGATTTCGGCAGCGGATTGGGTGTCAGCGCTGATCATTTTGCGAAAGCGAATGAAGTGATTGCTGTTGAACCCGATGATGAAATGATTCAACATCGGCTGACATCCCATGTCTATCAGCAGCTTTATGGAAGCCTCGATTGTTTAGACGAGATTCCGGAGTCTTCCATCGATGTTGTTCTGTGTCATAACGTATTGGAGTATATGGAAGAAAGGGAATCCTTGTTCGATCAGTTTCACCGAGTCCTAAAACCGGATGGTTTCATCTCAGTTGTTAAGCATAACCGCAATGGAACAATAATGCAAAGAGCAGTCTTTGATTATGCCACCGATGAAGCGATGATGCTTCTTGATCAGGGGGAAATCGTGTCAAGGCATTTTGGACGCATCAATGACTATGAACTTCAAGCAATGGAACGCTTTGCATGTGCATTTGAGATTATGGATATCTATGGAGTCCGTATGTTTTACGGTCTTCAGCAGAACGCAATCAAACAGGAAAAGGATTGGGAAGAAAACATGTTCGCGTTAGAGTGCCGTGCTGAACAAATTCCAGCTTTGCGAGACATTGCTATCTACCACCATGTGATTCTCAGAAAAAAATGATGGCCTTGGCCATACGTGCAGCCACTAAGAAGCCATTGTGAGCTATGTATGTTTCAGTTGTCGGCAGCTTTCGGAGAACTAACGTTTCAAGTCAGACTTGCCTTGGTATAGGCTCAGGTGATAATGTTGCTTGACTCGCTGAGTTATACTGGATAAACTTGACAGTATCAGGAGGTTATTATGAGCGATGTATTAGTAGTATATTATACCACGACAGGGAATACAGAAATGCTGGCAGAAGCATTCAAAGAAGGGATTGAGGCAGCAGGGAAAAGCGTTGACCTTAAAAAGGTTTCAGATGTGAAGCCCTCGGATATCGAGGCTTATGACACCATTGCATTCGGTTGTCCTGCTTGCGGTACTGAAGAGCTGGATGATACGGAATTTGAGCCGTTCTTTTCACAGGTTGAAACACAGCTTTCAGGTAAGAAAGTGACTGCCTTCGGATGTTATGGCTGGGGAGACGGAGAATTTATGCGAACCTGGATTTCCCGTTTACAGGATGATGGGGCAACTGTTTACGGAGAAGGCTTTATCTGCCTTGAAACGCCGGATTCCAGTGTATTGGATGAAGCAAAGGCTTATGCAGGCGCTTTTATTGCCAATTAAACCGTGAGAACGGTTTTTTTATTAAAAAAAACCTGTATGAACAGGTCTTTAGGCATATATGAAGTCCACAGGAACAATCCGTGAACCAAAGGGCATTAAAGCAACTCGGGCTAGTTTGAAACACTGAAGACCAAAAGGAATCCCTATTAGGGTAATACAGCAGATCAACCCGCTGACAAAGGCGGCCATTGCAAGTTCCAGGCCACCGAAGATCAGCCAGAGAATATTCAGAAGAAAGGATCCAGCACCGCCTTGATAGATGATTTCCTTTTTGAAAGGAAAGGCGAAGACCCCGGCTATCTTGAAGCATTGCACCCCTACAGGAATACCGACGATGGTAATCGACCAAAGCAGGCCAACGGCACCCCATGCCAGCATATTCCAGAAACCGATCACAATAAACCATATTAAATTACCGAGAGTTTTCATCAGTCCATACCTCCACGACTAGAATACCATAGGATCAGGCAAGCCGGCATTATTTTTTTCTAAGCGGTGCTGTTTATGGGTTAAGTGGTAAAAGAGTGCTTTATTCCAGTCTTTTTTCACTTTTCTCTATTCGCTGTTTTATTGGTGTGTTAAAATACTACAAAGGAGTTTCACATGAATTATTCAGTCTTGATTGTCGCAACGGGTAAAAACGCATTGGAACAGAAAGGATACAAGAAACTTTTCCATAATCTTAAGGACGGCCGAACAGTTCTTGATCGAACACTCAGCATTTTTCTGAATGATGAACGCTGTAAACAGATCGTGATTGTTACGAATCGCTATGATCTTTCACGTATTGTAAATGCTCATGAAGATGGCCGGATTGTCAGTGTCAATGGTTCAACGACACGGCGGCAAAGCGTTCTGAATGGGTTGATGGCGGTCAAGGAGAGTGTTGTCTTAATCCATGACGCCACGCGTCCATGGTTGAATCAGCATTCCATTGATGGGCTGCTTGAAGCCATGGAAACGGATAAAGCAGCTTGTCTGGTGGTTCCTTCAACGACGAATATCAAGAAGGTCAAAGACGGCTATGTGATTGAAACTCAGCGCAGGGATGATCTTTACCTCGTGCAAACCCCGCAAGCGTTCAATACCATGTTTATTATAGACTGTTACCTTAAAGCACAATCACAAGGATTGGATTTCCTGGATGACTGTGACGTTGTTGAGGCCTTGAGCACTCAACCCGTTAAGGCTGTTCTGGGATCAAGCCTGAATGTTAAAGTAAAAATCAAGGATGCGTAAATGATTGCGCAGGTGAATGGACTGAAACTGTATTATACGAAAACAGCAAGCGGGAAACCCCCGCTTCTTTTGCTTCATGGCAATGGCGAATCCCATGTCATTTTCAATGAAGCCATCGAACAGTTAAGACATTCGTTTACTGTCTATGCACTGGATTCAAGAGGACATGGATCAAGTGATCCGGTTAAAGCCTATCATTATGCGGATATGGCCAGTGATGTCGAAAAGTTCATTCTGCAGCAGAATCTGAAAAATCCCGTGGTGTACGGATTCAGTGACGGCGCAATTATAGCGTTGTTACTAGCGATTCATTATCCATCGCTAAGCAACCATTATATCCTGAGCGGTGTCAATACATCACCGGATCAGATGCGGCTGGATTGGAAGATCATGATCACGATGGTGTACGTTCTGACGAAGAATCCCTTGTACCGAATGATGAAGGAAGAACCCGCAATCACGTGTGAAGAACTTCAAAGCATACAGGCACAGGTCGATCTGATTATCGCGGAACATGAGATTGTTCCAAGAACTGTCTCGGAATCCATTGTCCAGGCAATACCGAATGCAACCCTTATTGAAGCAGGCGCTAAGACGACCCATGGCAGTTATATTGTTCATCAGACCCGGATTGCGGAATTGATTCAATCCTGTTTATTTTGCGGGAAGGAAATTCTGAACAGCCATGATTGAGAGGGTAAACACGTACACGGATCCTGATTTTGACAAGGCAGTTCTCTGCCAGCATGGCGGATATCGTTATCACAACGTACCGGTTAGCTTCAGAATAATTTCACCAGATACGGCGGTGGTAACGACTGACTATCAAGGATCATTGGAGGCAATCATTGATATCTTCCGCGAACATGCTTTCCATATCACTTTTTTTATTACAGAGAGTCATCAGTGCATTAAATCATTTCCGCAAGTTGAACGGACATTAATCCCAATCGATGATCTATTGCCCAGTCAACTCTTCGTCCATCAGGAAAAGCTGAAAGCAGTTCAAACGTGGATAAGATACGAAAATGACCTTATTCTTCCAATACAGATGACACAGACAGGAATGCTGATCGCAGATGGACATACTCGTCTTTACGCAGGCTATGCTAAAGGAATTACCATGGCTTATGTCTACCGGATTGATTCTGAAACATATCTTCAGGATTTCAGGATGATCTGCGAGCAAGCAGCTGTGAATCATATCCGTGATCTGAAATGCGTCAATGCAGAAACCTATCAGAAAGAGTGGATTGATCGCTGTGCAGTTTATTTTAAGACAGGAAGATTTGAATAATGGAAAGGTGTTTGACTTATTCTGGAACTTTGATATCCTCGGAAACCGTCCGGGCGATGTTGTGACGAGCATAGCTGCTTTTCGCAAAGAGAAGAGCAAACACGATGTCCAGTACATTCTGAATGCTTGTACGGCTGCCCATGCCACCGACACGATAAACACTCTCACAGTTATCCACATAGAGCTGGATGGAAGTCAATGAAGCGACTGGATTATTCGTATAACTGGTGATAGAAATACTAGGCACGTTATTCTGCTTAAGAATCCGTGCTATTTTTATTATTTCATCGGTTTGTCCGGTGTATGAAACAAGGATGGCGACATTGTCTTTCGTGCTTAGTTTGGCTTGCATAAGCATTTCAGCGGTGAATGAATAAGCTGTTACTTTTAATCCGCCACGAAGGGCTTTGAATTTAGCGTCATGACAGATAAGGTTGGAAACACCGCTTCCATAGAAATCGATCTGAACAGATTCCTGAATGAGGTTGACCACACGCTCAAAAGTTTCAACATTATTAAGATTCCGTACTTCCAATACGGCACGAACACTGTTGTTCGTTACTTTTTCGATGATTACTTCCGAAGAATCAGACTCATCAATGAGTTTAATGTCTGAGTAGAGTTGCTTCGATTCCAGGAATTGTTTATGATCGCTGTTCAAGCGGTTCTTGAAATCGGTAAAACTCAATAATCCTAGTTTTTTAACCACCCGCATGACCGTACTTGCACTCGAATACGATTTGGCGCCAAGTTCGACAATTCCCATTGACAGACATTCATTATGATGTGAAAGCACATAGTTTACAACTTGCCGCTCACTTGTGGATAAATCTTTTATATCGTTCATTTCAAGAAATAGGTTCTGTTTCATGTTTCCTCCATTCTCGCTTATTTGCCCGAATTGCACCTTAATTATGACGTAGAAGTTTCACCATTTCCAGTGATTTTTTTTCGAAATACAGTAATATTTACCACAATGAGAAATTCGTTTGAACCGTTAATGTAAACGCTTTACAATGGACATACAGACAACAGGTAACGCTGAAAGGAGCATTATGGGAAATCTATATGTAAGGATTGATGACCGATTGATTCATGGGCAGATTGTAACTGCATGGTGCAAGACACTTGGTATCGACCGAATTATCGCTGTGGATGATTTATTGGCTACAAATGAAATGATGAAATCAATCATGACGATGGGTGTACCAAAGCATATCCAGGCTGAGATTGCGGATAGCAAGATGGCCAGTGATCGCTTGAAAGATACGTTTGCAGGGAATACACTGCTGATTGCACGGTTTGCGAGAAACCTGAGGATTCTGGAAGAAGAGCTCTCTTCAAGTCAGGTTATTAATTTAGGAAACTGTTCAAAGCAGGATAATGCAGTTTTTACTTCAAAGGGAATTGGCGTCGGAGGAATGATCAGCCTTACCGCCGAGGATGTTGATGTGCTGGATTGTTTTGAATCAAGAGGCATCAAAGTAACCAATCAACAGGTTCCAACAGATAAAGAAGTACTATGGCGTGATTTAAAGCGAAATCAATAATTAGGGATGTTGTCTGGCCTAAAGGAGGAAATGAGTATGGAATTATGGCAAGCTATTGTAATTGCTTTACTTGCCTATCTTGGATCAATCGGGTCAATTGTTGGAAATACAATAGGCTGGTATGACCTGGGAAGACCAATCGTTGCGTCATTCTTGGTAGGTTTAATCATGAATGATGTACCGACCGCAGTGACTTTAGGATTACTTTTACAACTTGCAAATCTGGGATCAGTGACACCAGGAGGAGCAGTTGGCTGGGATCTGTCGTATGCGACCTATATCGGAATCTCGGGTGCACTGGCATTCAAGAGCACTGATTTAGCGACAACGACAGCTATTATGTGGGCATTTTCAACCATAGGCGGGGCAATCGGTGTTGCAATGTGGAATCTGTCCTATGCGTTGAACTTATCGATTAATCGCATTTCATATCAAGGCGCTATGGAAGCTGATCCAAAGAAAATCGCCTTTGCTAACGCCGGTCTTGGAAATTTCATTGGCTTTCTGTGCCGATTTGTTCCGGCTCTCATCATCCTTTATACGACAGCAGTTATCGGTTCACAATCAGGCGTGAATATTGCGGAGTTGATGCCACAATGGCTCATCATTACACTCACCGCTTTTGGAGGAATGATGGCTGCACTCGGAATTGGAATTCTGCTATCCTTCCTGGTGAAACAAAAATGGCAGTTTGCGTTATTTCTGCTAGGGTTTATGATGGTTGGTTACCTTAAACTGGATATGATGGGAGTGACTGTATTTGGAGGGATAATTGCGATTCTCTACTACATTGCGATAACCTCATCACAACGAAATGAGGGAAACTGAAATGGCAAAGAAACTGAGTCAGAAAACAATTCGGAAATCCTGGAAAATCTGGTTTTTCTGGCATGGATGTTCACAGCAGGGAGAGAATCTGCTTGGAAATGCAGTTGCACATACGATGACTCCGGTGATTGAAGAATTGTATGAGACCAAGGATGAAAAGTCAGAAGCATATAAACGCAGTTTAACATTATTTAATACAGAACAGCAGATCGGTGCCATCGCACCGGGGATTCTTCTGGGAACAGAAGAAGCGGTTGCAAATAAGGAAATTACACCTGAAATCAGTGATGCAATTAAAGTGGCTTTAATCGGTCCAACTTCCGCAATCGGTGATTCAGTATGGGTTGCAACACTTATTCCATTGATGCTTACTCTTATTATGACCATAACGAATCTTGGCGGTGTCTTTACATATATTGGTCCAATGATCTATCTCATTGGCTATCCGTTGCTGACCAGCGGCATCAGTTGGACCATGTGGAAAATCGGTTATAAGACCGGTGTTGAAGGAATCCATAAGTTTATGGCTTCAGGGAAGATGGATCAGATTACTTCCGCAATCACATTGCTTGGATTGATTGTCATTGGAGCGCTGGCGGCTTCTTATGTATCGGTTCATATTCCGATCAGTATCATCCCTCCGGGCGGAGAAACGGCTGCTGTGGATGTCGACAGTATGATTAATAAGATACTTCCGAATATTTTACCATTATGTTTAACTCTGGGTGTGTATGGGTTGTATTCAAAGAAGAAGCGTTCTCCATTAGTCATTATGGGGATAATCCTTGTCATTGCCTTAGCATTAACCGGGTTAGGTTATCTAACCGGAACGTATTAGACTAGAAAGCAGGAGCGAAGATGAATTTTAAGTACACAGATAAAATAGTGGAGATTATTTCAAAAATTGATTCGACACAAAACGACAAGATCGAGGCTGCCGCTGCCCTTTGTGCAGAAGTGATAAATTCAGGAAAAATGGTACATCTCTTCGGAAGTGGACATTCAGTTCTTCCGATTCAAGACATGTTTCCTCGTTATGGCGGTGTAGTAGGGTGGCATCCATTGATGGATCCGCGTCTGATGTGGTCCAATGTTATCGGACCTGGTGGCGCGCGGGAACTTTTGTGGATTGAACGTCAGGAAGGATATATCCAAAATTTCTTGCAGAGCTACACTTTTGCACCCGGAGAGGTGATGGTTGTCTATTCCCATGGGGGATTAAATGCTGCACCTATTGAAGTAGCAATGTATGCTAAGGAAAAGGGAATGAAAGTCATCGTTGTTACCAGTGAAGAAAATTTTAATAAAGCGGCTGCAGTCCATTCAAGTGGCAATAAACTTGGAGATCTTGCCGATATACTGATTGATAATTGCTGCCCATTGAATGATGCCTTGGTTGAGATTCCGGGGTATCCGCAGAATGTCGGAGCGTCAAGCACAATTGGTGCGATTACTGTCACGCAGCTTCTGGCTTCAGAAACTGCATTGAAACTTCAAAAACTAGGTCATGAAATGTTCATCTTTGTTTCGCCAAACGTGACTGAATGTCCGCCGGACTATATGAACCAAGTTTATGCAGACTATACAAAAGTTGTAAAAGAAAATGGAAATTAACAAGGAGCTTGGGAAACCAAGCTTTTCTTAGGAGGAAAGAAATGACAATAGTTGTTGTAGGTCATGGGATTTACGGAACGGCGATGAAAACTTTGATGAAAATGTTGATTGGAGAACATCCGGATTATCATTTTGTCGATTTCGCAGAGAACGATACTATTGAATCGCTTACTGTTAAATTAGAGACTATCATAGAAGTACGGACTCATGAAGAGGTTATTTTTTCAGTCGATTTGCTTGGAGGAACACCATTCAGGGTATGTGCAGCGCTTTCTTCTACCCATCAGAACTTTGTGACTCTTGCAGGGATAAATCCCACAGGATTACTTGAAGTAGCGTATTCGCTTGATCAAGGCCCAGAGACAGTTGTTATGCAAATGTTGGAAGCTTCAAGAGAAGGTATCATAATGTTTCCAGAGTCATTCAGGAGTCAGCAATGATTATACAAAGTGAAAAAGTCTGGTTCGGGAATCAATTTGTCAAGGCCCAGATTGAAATCCAGGGAACAGTGATCGAAGCGATCTTGCCTTACGGAAGCAAACCAGTGGATCAGGATTACGGAAACAAACGGATTGTACCGGGCTTCATTGATGTTCATACCCATGGAGCCTATGGGTTTGATGTCAACGACGCCGATCCGGAAGGGTTACGGCGTTGGATCAAGGCTGTCCCTCATGAAGGGGTCACCAGTATCCTGCCGACAACAGTCACCCAGTTTGAACCGGTCTTGTTGAAAGCTCTGGAAAATGTAGTCAAGGTCTATGACGAAGGCTATGAGGGAGCAGAGATCTTAGGGATTCATTTTGAAGGTCCCTACCTGAATGTGGCACGCAAAGGAGCTCAGCCTCCAGAAGCCATTGTGAAACCGGATCTGAAACAGTTCAAGCACTATCAGGAAGTGGCCAAGGGAATGATCAAGTACATCACAATTGCCACGGAGGAAGATGAGAATTATGAACTGCTGCATTACCTGGCAAAGACAGGGGTTGTAGCGTCCATCGGCCACTCGGATGCCACGTATGAACAAGCCCAGTTCGGCTATATGAACGGTGCACAGACCATGACCCATGTCTACAATGGCATGAGCCCATTCCATCATCGTCATCCGGGGATGATCGGAGCAGCGCTCAACTTCACGCAGATGTATGGAGAGATTATCTGTGATTGTGTGCATTCCCATCAAGCCAATGTGCAGACCTTCTTCCATGTGAAGGGACCTCATAAGGCCGTCATGATTTCAGACAGCTTGAATGTCAAGTGTACGCGTAAGGGTGATGGTCACCGGTATTTCCTGGGGAATCATGAAATCGAACTAGGCGAAGACGGGGTAGCCCACTTGGTGAATGAAGGATCGATTGCGGGAAGTATTCTGGAAATCAACCATGGATTGAAGAATCTGGTTGAGCGTGCAAATGTTCCCTTCGAGAGTGCCTTGAACAGCTGTACCATCAATCCAGCTACCTTGCTGCGGGTGAATGATCGCAAGGGAAGTTTACAAGCAGGCAAAGATGCAGACATCGTTGTTCTGGATGATGATTTTGATGTCATTCAGACGTATTGCAGAGGTATAAAGCA
>CALNCD010000170.1 GCA_937874965.1 uncultured Erysipelotrichaceae bacterium
GGGCTTCTCTCGCGAGTCGTGTCTATGAGAGCGAAGCTGAATTTGATCGGCTGGGCTTAGACCGTAACTTAAGGACCTGCCTTATCGTGATGGGCTCTCAAGGTGCAGGAACCGTTAATCAGCATCTGGAGAATCTCTGCAATCATTATGAACCGGATGATTTCCAGATTATTCTTGCGACCGGTCCGAAAAACTACGAAGATTTCATGCAGCATATCCATCTTAAGGGTAAACATATTCATGTGACGGATTTTGTAGATCAATTAGCCTTGCTGAGTAAGGTGGATTTGGTGGTGGCTCGCGGCGGTGCTTCCACAGCAGCGGAACTGACCGCTTTCGGGGTTCCCTCAATCATTATCCCAAGCCCTTATGTCGCCAACAATCATCAGTACTACAATGCGTTGGAAATGATTGAGAAAAAGGCCAGTCTTCTGTTAATGGAAGATCAGCTGAGTGCCCATGTTCTCTACACGACGATTGATCAGTTGATTCATGATGATGTCGCTTTGATGGAAATGAGCAATCATGCGCTTTCGTTGGCGTATCCGGATGCGATAAATGATATTATTGATGTGATAAAGGACACCGTCCATGGAACGCGATAAACTGGAGACACGTCTGAGGCAGTATGGTGAAGTAAAAACAGATGTTGATCTTTCGACATTATCAACCATGAATGTGGGCGGCAAGGCCTGGTTTGTGCTCTATCCGCACGATGTTATTGCCCTGCAGCAAGCGGTCTGCTGGTTCAAGGAACTGCAGATTCCGTACAAGCTTTGGGGAAACGGTTCGAATATACTGCCATCAGACAAACTGTATCCGGGAGTTATTCTACGATTGAATCATACCCTTAATTCAGTATTCTATGACGAGAACAGCGTTGTTGCTGAAGCTGGAGTGGCCTTGATTGCCTTGGCGTACGAGTGTTCCCGCAAGGGTCTGTCCTGCCTGGAATGGGCAGGAGGAATCCCGGGAACGATCGGCGGGGCTCTTTACATGAACGCTGGCTCTTATAAAAAAGCCATGAGCGATTGCGTTGCCGAAGTCCTGGTCCTTGATCAGGATGAAATGCGCTGGATCGGTGTGAATGATTGTCAGTTTGGGTATCGTGAGTCCCGTTTTAAACATGAACCGATGATTATTCTGGCTGCGCGTCTCAAGACGCAGCAGGTTGATCCTGAGCAACTCCAAGCCATCATGCAGGAGCGTCAAGCGCGCCGTATGAATTCACAGCCTCTGAATTATCCGTCTGCCGGTAGCTGCTTCCGTAATCCTGAGGGGCAGAATGCATGGGAGTTGATTGATCGCAGCGGCCTTCGCGGTAAGCGGATCGGCGGAGCCATGGTCTCTTTGAAACATTCGAATTTCATCGTGAATGTCGATCGTGCCCAAGCGTCTGATGTGTATGAATTGATGGAGAATGTCGCATCGTCGGTCAAGGAAAGCACGGGGGTTGATTTATGCCTAGAAATCGAAATGTTCAACTGGATGTAGAGAACGAGGACAATCAGGTCTATCAGAAAATTGAAGGACGGATGATTGCGAAAAAACGGAAAAAGCGGAATAAACGCTTGAAAATATGGTTTAGGCGCATTATAATCCTATTGTTTGTGCTTGCGCTGGGGATCGGGGGATATTGGTTTGATCAATCATCCGTCTCGCGGCTTTCGCTGATCAGCGTGGGGGGAAATACAATCTACACTCAAGAGGAAATCCTGGCGTATGCCAAGCTGTCATTGAACAGCCGCCGGTTGCTGATTCTGCCCTTTCTGAAGGAAAGGCAGATGCAGGATCTGAGCGGGATTAAATCTGTCCAGATTCATAATCATGTCCTGTCGGGAGTGGTCAATATTCTCGTTGAAGAAGAACGGGCCGTTGCCTACACAAAAGATGAGAGCGCACTTACGGTTTATTTTGAAACGGGTGAATCGGCACAATTTGCGTTATCCCGGGAATCAGCCTTGCTGGATGTTCCTTATATGAGCGGCTTTGATGATCCGGCCGTCATTGCGGGAATTGTCAGCGAGCTGGCTAAGCTGAGCAGTGATGTATTGTTATCAATCTCACAGATTCAGCGGGTATCCTTGTACAGTGATGACAACATGATTTACTTTTACATGGATGATGGCCGTATCGTTATCAGCTCACAGTTCGGGATAACTGCCCTGAAAGATTATCAGGCAATGGTCTCCAAGGATACGACGAATAAGAAGTGCTGGATTGTCCTGGAAATGAGTGAAGCCAACCAGATCGCTGTTCTTCCGACGAATTGTCCTGGCGAGTGATCTGTGGTAATATGAAGTGATAAAACTGAATGATTGAAGGAGGATCGTATGTCAATCGCTAAGAATACGCAATATGGCAATATCAATATTTCTGAAGAAGCAGTCGCTACTTTAGCTGGCGGCGTGGTTACAGAGTGTTATGGTGTCGTGGGAATGGCTTCAAAGAAAGCGTTCAAAGATGGCCTTGCCGAACTTTTGAAGAAGGAGAACTTCTCAAAGGGCGTGGTTGTCCGCAAGAATGAAGAGTCCTATGAACTGGACATTTATATCGTCGTCAGCTTTGGCGTCAAAATATCAGAAGTTGTCCTTGAAGTTCAGAAAAAAGTGAAGTACATGGTTGAAACAACCTTGGATCAGAAATTTGATCGGATCAATGTGTTTGTTCAAGATGTCAAGGTAGTGGGGTAATCAATGGAATCAATTAACACTCTTTTATTTCGCCAGATGATCGAATCCGGTGCAAATAATCTTGCGAATCAGCACCAGGAAATCAACGCATTGAATGTCTTTCCAGTTCCTGATGGCGATACCGGAACGAATATGAATTTAACGTTCACCAATGGGAATACTGATGTCAAGAAGTCACTTTCGACTTCTGTCGGGGAACTGTCCAAGGTTCTGTCGAAAGGCTTGCTAATGGGGGCCCGGGGAAATTCAGGCGTTATCTTATCTCAGATATTCAGAGGATTTGCTACATCGGTTGAAGGGAAAGAAAGCATCAGTACCCTCGATCTGGCTGAAGGATTCATGAAAGGCAAGGAAGTTGCTTACAAGGCGGTTATGCGCCCGGTTGAAGGAACAATTCTGACCGTTTTGCGTGAGAGCTCCCAAGCGGCTTATGATTATGTTCAATTACACCCGGAAACCAGTATTGAAACGTATTTTGTTGAATTGATCAAGGAAGCCGAAGTGTCTTTGGCCCATACGCCAGAACTTCTTCCTGTTTTGAAGGAAGTCGGCGTAGTCGATAGTGGCGGGGCTGGCTTCGTTGCAGTTATCAAAGGATTTGAAGCGGCGATTGCGGGTCAGGGGATACAACGGCATGCGGATTCCGATATCGAGGTGAGTGCCGGGGCGACCATGGATCATGATGAATTCGGTTACTGTACGGAGTTTATCGTCCGCTTGAACCAAAATGTCCAGCATGTTTTCAAGGAGAACCTTTTCAAGAAGAGTCTGGCTCGGTTAGGGAATTCAATTGTGGTTGTTCAGGATGATGATCTTCTTAAGGTGCATGTCCATACATTGAAGCCAGGGGATGCCTTGAATCTGGGACAGCGGTATGGTGAGTTCATAAAACTGAAGATTGAAAACATGTCGGAACAGCACAGCCATCTGAATGATATCGTCGATACGGGTGAGCGTGATATTCCCCGCAAGGCGATTGGTTTGATTGCAGTTGCGGCCGGCCCTGGATTAAAACAGGCGTTTGAGGAGCTTCGTGTTGATGTTGTCATCAGCGGGGGACAGACGATGAATCCATCTACGGAAGACTTCGTTGCTGCAATCAAGCGAGTGAATGCTGATCATGTCATTCTCCTGCCGAATAACTCCAATATTATTCTGGCGGCACAACAAGCGAGTTCTCTTGTCGAAGATAAAACCATTCATGTTTTGGAAAGCAAGTCTATTCCGCAGGGACTCAGTGCCTGTGTCATGTATAATCCTGACTTGGCGATTGATGAGAATCTCAGTGAAATGCAAAGTGCTCTTGCGAATACAAAGACCGGTGAAATCACGTATGCAATCAAGGATACAACCTTTGATGATGTTGAAATCAAAGAAGGGGATTATATGGGAATTTTCGGCAAGTCCATCATTGTTAGCACACCGAGTAAACTGGAAGCTGCCAAAGCGACAGTGGATGCAATGGTTACTCCAGAGAGTGAATTATTGACGTTGATCCGGGGAGAAGATGCCTCCGAGGAAGAGGTCAGTGAATTGGAAACGTATATCGATGATAAATTTGACATTGAAGTTGAGCGGATTGAAGGCTTGCAGCCTGTCTACTCCTTTATCATTGGAGTTGAATAAGGGCATAGCCCTTTTTTCACATGGTCATCAGTAAGCGCCAGCGGGGCATCATGACAATCTACAACTGCCAGACTCTGAATGCGTGTCTGGCTATTTTCCCTATCCGGTATGAACAGTATGACGAGAAGCCGATTGATGACTGGAACGAGGGTGATGTTGTTCTGTTTGAAGGTGAATTGGTCAGTGCAATCACTCATTTTTCGATGGGTAAAAACAGGTCAATTGAGCGTTTTAAAGTGACCTATGAGGGACACCTGATCAATGTGACTGCTTTTAATCGCCGTTATCTCAGTGCCAGGCAGTTCAAAGAGAGAATTACGCTTGTTGCGAAAGTGGATTCACCCGCAAAGGTTACAGCGCTTTCCATGAATGCACAGCCTATCGAAACACAGCGTGGAATAAAAGTAATCTACCCTTTGAAGGAAGGGGTTAAGCAGCATGAGATGCATCGTTTGATGGCCAAGGCAATTGAACAGGCTCAGCTGCCTGATCGTATTGTTCCTGATTATCTGGTTAGCCGCTATCGCTTGATGAATCATGGGAAGGCTATTCTTGCATTGCACGCACCTTCCAATTACAATCAGTTGAAATTGGCAAGCCGAACCTTGAAATACGAAGAATTTCTGATGTATCAGTGCGTGCTTGCTTATGAAAAAAAAGTAAATCTGGAAATTCGCAAACCGCTCAAAGCCTT
The DNA here is from genome assembly GCA_937874965.1 of uncultured Erysipelotrichaceae bacterium. Lineage (GTDB taxonomy): Bacteria > Bacillota_I > Bacilli_A > Erysipelotrichales > Erysipelotrichaceae > CALNCD01. The sequence goes on from CALNCD010000170.1 coordinate 5,014, forward strand.
TGATTTTACGTTGATTCATGAACTGATCAGAACTCTTCCCTATACCTTAAGCGCCGATCAATCCAGTGTTCTTCAGGAAATTCTCATGGATTTCACGCGTCCGACACGGATGATGCGCTTGCTTCAAGGCGATGTCGGCAGCGGCAAGACAATCGTTGTCTTCCTGAGTGTCTATGCTGTCTTTTTGAGCCATCAGCAATCTGCACTGCTGGTTCCAACTGAGATCCTGGCAAGTCAGCATTTCAAGAATGCTGAACGGCTGTTTGCAGGCCGGGGGATGTCTATCGCCCTATTGACGCAGGCAAGCAAGGATAAAGAGGATATAAAAGCCGGTCTTAAAGAAGGAACCATTGATTTTGTCATTGGAACCCATACATTGTTTCAAGAAGATATTGAATTCAAGCAATGCGGATTTATCATTACGGATGAACAGCATCGCTTCGGGGTTGAGCAACGCAGCCAATTTGAAGAGAAGGGTCATCTGGCGGATTTGCTGATGCTGAGTGCGACGCCTATTCCTAGGACACTGGCAAACGTGCTCTATCAGAATGTAGATGTCTCTACAATTGAAACCTATCCTGAGTTTCATCAGCCGGTACAGACATTCTTGATCCATGAAAATTCAATTCGTTCCATCAAAGATGAATTGGATGTGTATCTTGAACAGGGCGGTCAGGTCTATGTTGTCTGTGCTTCGATTGATGACAATGACCTTCATCTGAAGACGGTAGTGACCTTGCAGAAGAACTTGCAGGAAGCCTTTAGCAGCTACACAACGGAAATGCTGCATGGGAAAATGAAGAATGCGGAAAAAAATGAGATCATGGAGCGCTTTAATGCCAATCAGATCCAAGTTCTGGTTTCCACTACGCTGATTGAAGTAGGCGTGGATGTTCATAATGCGAATCGCATGGTCATCTACAATGCTGAACGTTTTGGACTTTCAACCTTGCATCAACTCCGCGGACGGATCGGACGAGGAACCATTCAAGGAAAATGCTACTTGCTGACCCAATCGAAGGATCCAGCGGCGCTGGAACGTCTGGAGAGTGTTGTGAAGAATCATGATGGATTTTCGCTTTCCCTTGCTGATCTCAAGCAGCGAGGCCCTGGGGACCTGGCGGGAACCCGTCAAAGCGGATTGCCTTTGTTTATCTTCGGGGATTTCTATTCGGATCAGAAAATTATGGTCCAGGCTTCTTTGGATAGTGCCGAATTAATTCAACACCTCGACGATCCTGAAATAGCGGCATTCCTGGAAGAAGCATTGAAGGCTGAAAAAACCATGCATGGTTAAGGGTGAACTAGTGTATAATAGGACAGGGAGAATACTATGAATCTATTTGAATGGCTAAGGCAACAAAATATCCGTGTCAACAACAGGGATCTGATTACGAATGCATTTACGCATAGTTCTTTTGTGAACGAACAGCCCAGTAATACGCATGATAACGAGCGGCTGGAATTCATGGGGGATGCTGTCTTGCAGATCTGGGTATCGACGCGTCTGTATTTGCATGAGCCTATTCTTCATGAAGGGCAGATGACGACAATACGTGCACAGCTGGTATGTGAGCGGGCACTGGCCAACTATTCCCGTCAGCTGAACCTCAACCAGTTCATCCTGCTTGGACATGGGGAGGAGAAATCCGGAGGGCGTAATCGGGACTCAGTTATTTCCGATATGTTTGAAGCCTTTATCGGCGCATTGTATTTGGATAGCGGAATGGGAAGTGTCGATGTGATTTTAAATCAGTGCATTACACCGTTATTGACGAATGCGGAAACGCTGATTGTCACGGATTACAAGACCAAATTGCAGGAATTTGTTCAGGCCGATCTGCGCCAGTCCATTATCTATGAGGTTGTGAGTATGAAAGGGCCTGCTAATCAGCCTGAGTTTGAGGTTGAAGTTAAACTGGATCACTTGGTGATGGGCAGAGGTCAGGGTCCTTCCAAGAAGAAGGCGGAACAAAATGCCGCCAAGGATGCTTTTTCGAAATTAGTACGATAGGAGGTTCGGCATGGATGATTTTTTTAAGCGACTAGGATTTACACCTGAGGAACTGGTGCATTTTGAATCCGCATCGATTGAAAAGAAACAATTCTCAATGATGCGGGCTACAACGCATCTGACATTGAAACTCGACAAGCCGCTTCCGTATGACCTGTATCAGAAACTGACGAATCAAGTCGTCTCGATTACCGGATATCCTTTGGATCTGGAAATTCTGGTTCGTGATACGGAGATGAGTCTGCGGGATATCCATAAATATAAAGAGCACATTATCAAACAGTTCATTCCTTTAGCTGTTTTGGAGGATCTGTGGTTCAGTGTCCAAGGCAAGCAGTGCAGTTTTCATTATCCTAAAGAATACTCTAAAGAACAGTTGGAAAATGCTGTCACATTGTTTAATGAACAGATGGCTAAGGCTGGATGTGTTTTAGAGTGCACTTTAGAAGAAAAGGCGAAGCCGCAGGCCACGAAAGAAGATCTGGAAGTGGTCAAGCGGACAACATCGCCCAAACCGGTTCATGAGTCTTCTGAAATACGCTCGACCAAGCAGAAATACCGTAAAGCACGTAAAGACATGAATCCGATTCCCCTCAGTAAACTGAGTGAGGAATGCAAGAATATCTGTGTTGAAGGGGTCGTCTTTCAGATTGAGCAGCGCTCTATTCCGAATGATAAAGTCATCGAATCGTTCTATATCTATGATGACGAGGATGCCATTGCAATGAAGCGGTTTACCGAAAAGGACCTCGCAGAAGAAGATATTATCCACGAAGGCGAGAGTATTCGTTTTTTCGGGGATTATCTGGCGGATTCGTACGCACGGGAGAACGTCTTCAGAATCAATTCTTTCCAGAGAATCGAACCTTTGTTTGATTACAAGGATACCGCTTCGAAAAAGCGGGTTGAACTCCATAGCCATACGACATTTTCAGAAATGGATGGTGTAATGGATGTCAGCGCATTGGTGAAGCGGGCAGTCAAATGGAAGCATCGGGGAATTGCGATTACGGATCACAACGTGGTTCAGTCATTTCCGAAGGCTTATCATGCTCTGCAACGGGAGAAAACCAAGAATCCGGATCTTGATTTTAAAATTGCCTACGGAATTGAAATGAATATGGTGAATCTGGATCTGACAATCGTCCGTAATCCGCATCATCAGTTGATTCAGTCGGCAACCTATGTTGTCTTTGATTTGGAGACCACTGGGCTGAGCGCCCGTTTTGACCATATCATTGAGTTTGGTGCGGTCAAGATCAAGGATAATCAAGTGATTGACCGCAAACAGCTTTTCATCAAGCCTCCAGTGGGAATACGTTCTTTCATCAGTGAACTGACCAATATCACGGATGAAACTCTCCGCGGGGCACCGACACTAGCACAGGCCATGCCTGAATTGCTTGATTTTATTGGTGATAGTGTTCTCGTTGCCCATAATGCTTCCTTTGATCTGCGTTTCATGCAGGCTGCTTTGGCTTCCCTAGGACGTGATCCTCTCGAGAATACGGTGATTGATACTCTGGACTTCGCCAGAGCTCTATTCAAGAAAAGAACGTCATACCGTCTTGGCGGCATCGCCCGCTTCTATAAGATTACCTATGCTGAAGAAGTGGCACACCGTGCAGACTATGATGCCGAAGTTCTTGCCAATGTCTTGCTGGCTATGTTTCGTGAAGAACAGGTTTCATCCTTCCAGACCATTGATGAACTGCAGACATTGTCGGATGAGGACGCCTTCAAAAAGGCCAATAAATATCATATTAATTTACTTGCCAAGGATGAAATCGGATTGAAGCATCTCTATGAATTGGTTTCGCTCTCGCATACGGATTATCTGCTGGTCCGTGAAAAATCCGAGGCCTCAAAATCAGATTCGATTGTATCTGAACCGCGTATTCCAAAAGAAGAGATTCTGAAAGTCAGGGAACACTTGCTGCTTGGGTCAAGCTGTCTGAATGGTGAAGTCTTTGAAGCTGCTGCAAATCAGGAACAAGGAGATCTGGAAGCAGCGATGGCAATGTATGACTATATTGAGATTCAGCCTTTGACCAACTATCTTCCTTTGATCAATTCCGGCAGTGTTGAGAACATGGAACGGATCAAGGCAATCTTGAAGGTCATCATTGAAACCGCCCGTAAACTTGGTAAACCGGTTGTCGCCAGCGGGGATGCCCATTATCTGGATGAACATGATAAAATTTTCCGGGATGTCTATATTAATGCACAAGGAATTGGCGGAGTTCGTCATCCTTTGTATATCTACAATGCTGAGAAACGGGCACAGGCTCTTATGCCCGATCAGCATTTTACCAAACCATCACATTATTACCATATCCAAGCGTTACCACCAGATCAAGAAAAGTTACGGTC
>CALNCD010000171.1 GCA_937874965.1 uncultured Erysipelotrichaceae bacterium
GTCGTATCACTGACCGGATAACGGGCAGGACCTGCTTCCGCAATACCTGCAAGCTCAACCGATCGTTTTAAGATGGAAGGAACTGTACCCAGCTTCAAGGCATCACGCAACACATCGATATCCTCTTGCAGCTGCTTGGCCTTAGGAACATCATGTTCAACAAGCGCCTTATCCAAAGCAACCAGAACATCAGTAATCAAGTTGCTTGTTCCTGCAATTGCTCCTGTAGCTCCCAATGCATATCCGGCTGATATCTTTGAATCCGAACCGACTAACGCATACATTTCCTGACCCGCGCAGGCATCAATATAGCCCTTTAAATTATCCATATCCCCACTGCTGTCTTTGATAGCCTTGACAGTCTCAAGCTGAGCCAGACGGCCAACGACTTCTGCCGAAAGGTTTACCCCTGTTGATTTGGGAATATTGTAGAGAACAATAGGAATACGGACACTCTGAGCGACTGTTTTGAAGTGTTCATAGAGTTCTTCATCGGTCGGCTTGATAAAGTAAGGGGTAATCACAGACAGGGCATCAGCACCCAATGCTTCCATTGCCTTGGAAAGACGAACGGTTTCCTTGGTTGAGCAGGCGCCGGTTCCGACATAGACCGGAACGCGTTTTGCGGTATACTCAATGACATCCTTGGCAAATGCCAGTTTCTCGTCTTCATCCAGAACATGAAACTCACCGTTGCTTCCCAGAATAAACAATCCTGCAACTCCTTTGCCGATCAGATGATCAATCAGGACATGGGTTGCTTCCCGATTGATGCTTTGATTGCTGTCGCGATGAAACGGTGTGACGATTGGTGTAATAATTCCTTTAAACATGGTCATTTTTTGACTCCTTCTTTTTGAAAAATGCATATTCTTTATTGTCATGGGGGGCCGTCTGAAAATACAGCTGGACCCCTAGTTTCTGCATGGCACGGATGGCATCAATCTCCTCCGGATTAAAATAATCATGCATGGTCTTGATCATCATCCGGCTTGCAGGATAAGGCAGCTGCAGTTCACTCAGGGTCAGACCGGCTTCAACACTTTGACGCGCTGCATGCAGGTCCTTGAAGATAATCATCACGTTGATCTTCTGATAGGATTCCTGTTGCATGAATGCTCCCAGTTCCTCTGGCATGAGGAAATCAACTTTCATGGTCTTCGGCAAACAAAGCTGCATAACTTTCATCATAAACGGATCATTGATGTAACTTGGATCAACGACAACGACATGGTTGGCATTGATGAAATTACTCCAATTCAAGGCCACCGTGGCATGCAGCAAGCGTTTATCCACCCGTGCTAATTTAATTTGAATTGTCATCGCTGCTCACCCACTTGCTTCCGTTGCTGCTGTTCACTCAGTGTACTTGCCAGCAGATACAAGAAGACCTTTCCCTGAAAACTTCCTCGAATATCAATGCTGAACTCATCCTCAATTTTTTGTATCTTGTAGATCAATGTATTCTTATGAAGGTACAATGTTTGAGCCGTCTGCGAGATATTGTAATCATTCTGGGCCAACGCCCGGGCAATCTCAATCAATTCAGTTTCATCAATCCGATGTTCCTGCAACGCTAATCCAAAGATATCACTGATATCGTGAAGATTCACTTTGGACATGACATAGGTGAACTCATGATCCATGAAAAAGGATACCTCATCCTCAGACAGACTCACCATCCGCTTCAACCAGACACACTGCTGATAGCTGATACGATATTTCGAGAGCTTGTCCTGAATTGTTCCGATGTAAAAGCAACACCGCTGCAGTCCCCACTCCTTAAGTTCTTGAATATAGCGCTCCAGCTCTGCCTTGAAGGACGACGCAACGGATTTCTGAACATCCTTGAACAGCAGCAGGTTATGACGATCAACCAGGGAATAGAACATCTGCCGCGAGCCTTCCTTCAGTTTCAGACGCAGAATTTCATCCGATTGAAATCCCTCTGAAGATGTAATCAGAATGGCAACCCGTTTCAAGGTGGTATCCACGCTGAGTCTTTCGCTGAGATTCAGGACATCCTTCTGATTGAATCCGGTATCATCCAGCAGCAGTTTAATCAGTTCATCATCCTGGGTGAATTTCTGTTTCAAAATCTGTTCATTGAGCTCATATTGAATGCGGGTCACCAAGGACTCGAGCAGCAGATCACTGATAATCTTCAGATTCTCAATTGATCCGCTTACCCAAAGATAACCATACAGTTCTCCTTTGACCAATATCGGTAAATAGACCTCATTATCGGATTGCACAACAAAGTTGAATTGCTCATTGTTGTGACGCTGATCACTCGCTGATAGAACGTGATGTGATTGATTCAACAAAGCAATCTGGTACGTATTGTTTTCATTGATTACACTGATAAATTCATTAAATATCGCTTGTAAATTCATACGTCTCCATTCTCAATCCATTATATTTCAAATCAGGCTAAATGTATATCATGATTCACGGTTGTTCAGGACATCATTGGTATAGACCCCTGATTCGTTCAAGGTCGTCAGACACCCTTCCACTAATTCCAAAAGATTCTTCTCGTCATCGCCATTGGATATTTTAAGATAAAGATCAATCAACATCGGCAGATTCAACCCCGTAATGACATGATTATGGAACTTCCGTGAGAGAGCACTGAAGACATTGCTCGGTGTCCCTCCAAAAAGATCAACCAAGGTAATGATCTGGTCACCTTTATCAGCCAAAGCTGCACTGGCCTTTGCCATATAGTCTTCCAATGACATTTCAGGCAATAAGGAGACAACTTCAACCTGAGTCATCTTGCCAACAATCATTTCTGCTGATTTCACAAGGGCTTCCCCGAATGAACCATGGGTTCCTATAACAATCTGGACTGTACTCATTGCTTTTCCTCCTGGCGAATACTTGCGCCTAAACTTCCTCCAGGATGCCATTTGACGTAATCCTGTTTGTTCAATGCATGCCGTTTCTGCAACTCAATGCTTAAGGCTTGAAGCACGACTGTTTCCGCAAGAATAGAAGCTCTTGGAGGTTTATTCAGGTCATCGCCTTCTTGAGCAACACCAGCCACCAAGGTCACTTCCGCCTGGGCTGCCAGCCACGAAGATTCACTGCGGGTACAGGCAATGACATGGGCTTTATTGGCAAGGAGTGTCGATACTGTGGCCTTTAATTCCTGGGTTTCACCGCTGTTTGAAATCGCAATCACAACATCACCTGGACACACCTGGCCGCTGCTTCCATGCACTGCTTCCGTACCGTCCAGAAAATATGCCGGGGTCCCTGTTGAAGAAAGCAGCGATGAGAGGTACTTAGCCACATAACCAGGCTTGCCGATACCTGTTAAATGGACTCTTGCGCCATCAGCCTGTGATGCGCTGATAAGATCTGCAGCTTTCATAAGTGCAGGGATATCCATGGTGTCTATTACCTGCGTAAATTCAGCCGTGACGGTTTCTAGAAAAGCAGCGATTGAATCAGACATGCTTCTCTCCTAGCAGGACATCAACAATGACTCCGGTTGAAATAGCACATGTTCTCTGTTCAGATTCCTCAGTGCGAGAAGCAGTGTGAGACGTCAGCAGAAAGTTATCCAATCCAAGCAGCGGTTCATCGGCTTTCGGTGGTTCTGTCGTAAAGACATCAAAGGCCGCCGAGCGAATGTCATGGGCAACCAACGCTTCATAAAGCGCTTTTTCATTGACGACACCGCCGCGGGCCGTGTTCAGGAGGCAGGCCGTCAATTTCATCTGCTTGAATTGTTCGGTAGAAATCATATCCTTCGTGGAATCCAGCAAAGGAACATGCAAGGATATGTAATCCGCCTGTTCAAGGATATCATGGATGGTTGATACATGAACCTTGTATTCGTCTGCTGTCTCCTGGGTGATATCAAAGACATCGTATGCCAGAACATGCATCCCTAAACCATTAGCAAAGGCAGCGAGATGCTTGCCGATTGCACCGAATCCGATGATTCCCAAGGTTTTTCCATTGATTTCATAGCCGGTCGGCTTCAGCCATTGATGAGCCTTAACATCACGCAAAGTCGGGTACAGGTTCTTCGCGTCGGCAAACATCAGCGCCACTACATGTTCAGCAACTGCAATCGAATTGGAACCGAGAGTCTTACCGACGACAATGCCCTTGGATGCGGCGTAGTCTACATCAATATTATCGGTACCTACCCCGAATTTACAGATCACTTTCAGATGTGGACACTGATCGATAAATGTCTTGTCAATAATATCAACACCGACGATAATCGCGTCGGCATCGCGTCCTAATTCCAGAAAAGTTTCGGGCGTATAGGCATTTCCTGTGCTGTTGTAGTGAACCTGCAAGCCTTTTTCTTCCATCATCTTGACTTCATTTAAGCCGTACTTGGCAAATCCTCGCGGTGTAATCAATACCTTCATAATATCTCCTATTCTATAAAAAGGGACTCGATTGAGCCCCCTTAAAAAAACTAAATAATCTTAAAGTAAGTCAATACGATTGCGATAACCATCGTATACAGAATCAAACGCAGGTACTTCGGACCACGTTTCACAATATATAGATACATGGCAGAGACCACAATAAACGGCAGGAAGTTCGGCAAGATGCTATTGATTAAATCCTGAACCTTGACTGTTGCGTTACTGTTGGTGAAGGTAAGAATGGTGGAAACCTTAACATACGAGGCAGATAAGCAGCCGATCATGAAGATACCCACGACCTTTTTGATCCGGCCGGAGTGAAGGATTTCAAGAACAGCATTCTTCCCGAGGTTATAGCCCTTGTTGAACAAGAACCAGGACCAGCCATACGACCATGCGATATAAATCAAAGCAGGCATAAAGGCAGCGATGACGTTGCCATCCAGAGCCATCGGTACAAAGATTGCCAATGGGATTGTTGCGACGATTCCCTGATCAACACTATCACCGATACCGGCCAACGGACCCATCAATCCGATTTTAAGGGATTGGATGACTTCAGGAGTGATGTCTGAATTGCCAAGTGCACGCTGTTCTTCCAAAGAAATGGTAATCCCATGGATAATGCTTCCCCAGTCACAGTTCGTATTGAACATCGATGTATGCCGGGTCATTGCGGCCTTTAGTTCTTCAGGCTGATCCTTGTAGAGTTTACGCATCACCTTGTTCATGGAGAACCCGAAGGCCAACGCTTGCATGCGGTCAAAACTGACCGGTACTTCAACTGCGAGACACCATTTCAACCAAGCAAAGACGAGATCCTTCTTGGTTACTACAGTTTTCTTTTCAACGACTTCATTCTGGCTCATGCGGCATCTCCTTCATCTGAATTCAAACGATAGAGGGAAGCAATCATTGCGAAGCAGAGAGCGAAGATAGCTCCTGTCAGCATTGAGAATCCCAGGACTGAGAACGCGAAGAACCCAATCACGAAGAACGGCAAGTATTGTTTCTTGCCCATAACAACCAACGTCAAGGCAAATCCTAGTGCAGGAAGCATGTTGCCGGCGTTGGTCAAACCGCTCATCAACCAATTTGGGATAATAGCGATAAAGGACTGAACGACGGATGGACCGAACAATGTTGCGATAAAGACCGGTGTAAAGTAGAGCACACCGTTGGTCAGCCAAGGCAATAAGAATGAGAATGTCGAGAGCTTGTCATACTCAGCAGCTTCAACGAACTGATCTGCCTTCGTATTGTAGAATGAGTTGATGGTCCGTCTGACATTGTTCAGCAAGACCCCAAGAACTCCGAATGGAACCGCTAAAGCAACGGCTGTACCGACATCAAGGTTATTGATAATCGCTGCTGGAATTGCGATACAGGATGCAAGAGCCTGATCACTCGGGATATTCCCGCCGGCTTCAATACCGCCCATGTACATTAACTGAATTGTTGCGCCATACAATAATCCTGCTTGGACATTTCCGAAGATAAGTCCGATAAATACCCCCATAACGACTGGTTTACGGATTGCGAATGAGATGTAGTAGTTTGCTCTACCAATCGCAAGCCAATATAACAGTCCAACGAACACTGCTTGAACGACCATAAGTTCTTCCTCCTTTTAGGTACTATAGTCTTGTAATCACTTTATCCAAAGACTCTGCCGAATAATCCGGGGTCGTCTGGAAAACAATATTCACGTGCATATCACGGCTGAGTGCTTTCAGCACATCCGCATCGGTCTGATCCAAGGTAATCGCGTTATGGACCGCTTTACGCCCAGGACCACCGCCTAATCCACCGATCTGGACCTCGCTAAGTTTCAAGCCCGCACGAACGGCTTTATCCAATTCCTGGACACTCTTAAACAACAGCATGGTGTTTTTCTGATCAAAATCGCCCCGCTCCTGCGCAACAATCGCCCCATCAACAGACGTAATGGTAATCTTAACCCCTTTCGGCGCTGCCATCTTAAAGACATCCTGCATAAAGTCATCTGTACTCAACTGTGTATCAATCGTCACGATTTCATTGACCTGAAGCCGAGTTACCCATTGGGTAATGACCTGACCATGAATCAACCTGAAATCCACACGTGTCAAAACAATACTCATTCTAAACCTCCACTACTTTATAAAGTATACCTAGATTATAGTGTAATCGTTTACAGAAGCAAATATTCAAACCAAACAAATCCGCACCACGAAATTCGGTCAATGAACCAAGCACATGGAGATAA